>CAZCMK010000017.1:0-31765 GCA_964499775.1 uncultured Dehalococcoidales bacterium
GACTGTCCGTGAGACAGGTGGCGCAAAAGCTGGATATCACGGAAAGCGCCGTTAAGAAACACCTGTTCGACGCTCGCAATATACTGAAAAAGGAGCTTGGAGAAATGAAAACAGGAGTAACACGGTAGGTTACTCAACCCGGGGGATGGCGTATTGTATATATTCGTTACAGCATCTCTTCGTTTTGTAGTACAATTGTAGGATGACTTCCGTAGAGGTTATGGTATATAATTTTTAAGAATATATATTTTTTGGAACGGCAAATGGAGCGTGATAACGAAAAGACAATAGAGCAGCTTGAAAGTGACTTGGTGAAATTGTATCAACGGGTCTCCGAACTCACGGTTCTGGAAAGTGAACTGAGGCGAGCGGAGGAGACACTAAAGGAATCCGAGGAACGGTTCAAGATATTATTCGAGTACGCTCCGGATGCTTATTACTTAAGTGATTTAAAAGGCACTTTAATTGATGGCAATAGAGCTGCCGAGGAAATGATAGGCTACAAGAAAGAAGAGCTAATCGGTAAAAGTTTTTTAAAATTGGATTTACTCCCTGTAGCCCATATTTCAAAAGCGGCGAAACTTCTAGCCCGGAATGCGCTGGGAAAAGCTACCGGTCCTGACGAGTTTATTTTAAGGCGGCAGGACGGCAGCCGGGTCTCGGTGGAAATCAGCACTTACCCGGTTAAAATACAGGATAAAACCGTTGTGCTGGGTATTGCCCGTGACGTCAGCAAACGCAAGCGGTCGGAAGAAGAGCTGCAGGCTTATAAAGAACACCTTAAATTGATTTATGAAAACGTTAATGAAGTTATTATCCGTATGGACGGAAACGGAAAGATTATCGATGTAAATTCGAAGGTTGAGGATATATTCGATTACAACCGTAAAGAGGTTCTGGGGAAGAATTTTTATACCTTTGGATTTATCACACCGAAAGACTTGCTAAAGGTAGCTCAGTTTTTTATAGAAATAGTAGATGGTAAAATTTCGCCGGTAATAGAATTTGAGTCCAGGCGTAAAGACGGTAGTAGTATTTCTATTAAAGCAAACGTCAGTGTGATTAAAAAGAAGAGCGAAGTAGAAGAGTTTGTTATAATCGCCGGTACGTTACCTTAGTTATAAGGTCGAGACAGGAGATAGGTGATTCGGCAGGTGAAGTACTCAAAGGAAATGTAAAAAAGTTGGTAAGCCGCAACGACCTGTCCGGTTTACCTGTTTTGTTTATATAGGGGTGACATTTCTCTAAGCTGTGTGATGATTCCCGGCAGGATTTCAATCACATGCTCTATGTCTTCTTCCGCGGTCCATTTCCCCAGGGTAAACCTCAGCGAGCCATGTGCCTGTTCAGGCGGCAACCCTATAGCCATCAATACGTGAGAAGGGTCAAGACTGGATGAATTGCAGGCGGAACCGGTCGAGGCACAGATACCTTTGAGGTCGAGATTGAGTATTATTGATTCGCCTTCCGTGTATGAGATACTCAGGTTGACGTTGTTGGGTAGCCTTTTCTCCGGATGTCCGTTGAGGCGTGTTTCCTCGATGTTGTCCGTCAGTCCTTCAATCAGGCGGTTGCGCAGGCCGGTCAACCTTTCTGCCTCTTCTTCAAACTCGATTTGAGCAAGCTCCGCGGCTTTGCCGAAGCCGACTATACCGGCGACGTTCTCGGTGCTAGCACGCCGGTTGTTCTCCTGCTCGCCGCCGTGTATGAAAGGAGTTATCCGGGTGCCTTTTCTGATATAGAGAGCGCCGACTCCCTTGGGACCGTAGAGTTTATGCGCCGATGCTGCCAGCAGGTCTACATTCAGGTCGTTTACGTCCACAGGGATATGTCCTGTAGCCTGTACTGCATCGGTATGGAAATACACCCCGGCTTCTCTGGCGATTTTCCCGATTTCACCGATAGGTTCGATGGTACCTATTTCGTTGTTAGCGTGCATTATCGTGAGCAGGATTGTTTTAGGAGTTATTGCGTTTTTTACGTCGTCCGGACTGACAAGCCCATACTCATCTACCGGCAGGTAAGTTACTTCATACCCTTCTTTTTCGAGGAACAGGCACGTTTCCAGGACTGCGTGGTGCTCTATGGCGCTGGTAATGATATGGTTTCCCCTGGACCTGTTGGCATAGGCGACACCCTTTATGGCGAAATTATCCGCCTCCGTGCCGCTGCCGGTAAACACTATCTCCTCTTCACGGGCGCCGATGAGTCTGGCGACGGCTGTCCTGGCTTTATCGATTGCCGCTTTGGATTCCTGCCCGTATGAATAGATACTCGAAGGGTTGCCGAAGGCTTCTGTGAAATAGGGCTGCATCGCCTCCAGCACTTCGGGGTGTGTCGGTGTCGTCGCGGCGTAATCGAGATAGATTCGCTTCATAAATTAAAGATATCACCTGTTAATTTTAGCGTCAAATATAGAGGCTGCCAGAAGGTATGTCACGGGAATCAGTTCAGCAGAGAGGAGATACCTTCTCCTCTTCCCCTGAGGTAGTCTTCGATAATGACTTCGCCGAGCGAAGATGGAGAGGTGAAAAACACTCTACCCAGATTCTTCCTGGCAATATTTGAAGCCAGTATTTTCAACTCCGGGGTTTCATCTAGCATTATTATATTAAGACCTATCTTTTCCCGACGATAACGCGATGCTTCCTCGATAAGACCGTTTGCCGCTTTTTCGAAAGGCAGGTGCCGGCCTTCTTCATTATTCGGTTCGGTATCGGTAATAAGGTATGCCTGTTTATCTCCATACTCATGCCGGCAGGACCTCCTGAAGGCGGCGAGAGCAGCCTTGATATCCGTATCGCCGCCGCTGATAACCTCATTGACTATAGCCCAGGGTTCTATCTTCTTTACCTCGTCTGAGAAGACGTATACTTTCAGTGAATTCTCTGGTTCTCTCAGAATAAGTCTGGAGAGAGCGAGTGCTGTTTCCATGGCAGCTTCGAGCTTGTTCGAGTCTCTCATCGAGCCGCTTTCATCGATTATTATACCGGCACACAGCTTCGATTCTTCAACCTCCTCCCGCACTTCGAAGTCGCCAGGCTCGAATTCCAGCTTTCCGCACCTGCTCAGTGCGTTGAGTGCGGTGCGTTCGATGTCGACCAGTGAATAGTCATCACCCGTTTCGTAGCGTCTGGTACGGGGTGACAACGTAAAACCGAAGTCCGGTCTTTCTCTTTCATGCGGACCGGAAGCCTGACGGTTAAGGTTCTTCAGGATTCTTTCCAGAGCGCCGGCGGCGAGTTTCTTCACACCCCGTGAGGTTACTATGACCTTTCCGCCCTGGATTTCGATAAGACCGCTGTGTTCGTAATCCTCCAGCGCCTGTCTTACGTCTTCTTCATTGATTTCTTCTATCTTCTGCGCCGGGACTCCCAGGACGGCGTCTGCTCCCTGCGCTTCTTCAGTCTGGAACATTCCGTCGGTAGTCTCATCTTCCTCTGCTTCGGGCAGGTCGTCCAGCCTCTCCGTCAGGTACTTGACAGCCTCTTTATGGAGAGAACTCTCCGGCTCCTGACGGGCTTTTTTAACCAGTTCCGGGAGATAGCGGTCTTCATTATAGGCAAGCTCCTCCAGAAGACTATCTTCCGTTCTGAAATGTTTACACCGGTTGCAGTATTCAAAATCTATCTGTTTCATACATACTCGCTGGCAAAGAAGAGCTGTTTTACTTTCATTTCGCTTATGATTTTCTTGTGGACACAGATATTGGCAATCATCTCCAGGGCGGAGTAGTTCAGTTCCTCCAGAACTTCGGTATCACTGCTGCCATACAGATTTATCGCTGAATTACCGGAAGCTGTCTGTCCGGGTTTTTCTGTTCCCGCTTTTATCATCCTGTTTATCAGTTCTTTCAGGTTGCTCGCTCCGGAGATTGCGGATTCGGGGAGCCTCCCTTTTGACAGGTCTGTATTCCCCGAGACAAGCTCGATAATCTCGGTGCTGACAGCCTGCCTGTCCCAGTCGCCCATAAAAGAAGGTCCCTGACAGATATTCTCGAAGACATTCCACATGAAGTCTTCGGCTAGCTTATCCGCCATCACGAATGCCTTTCTCGGCTCTTCGAAATCGATAAGGTCTGCCCTGAGACCAATCCTGCCCCTGAGGGCAAGCTGTAGTCCTGACAGGGCGTGGCGCAGGCTGGCTACCTTTTTATTTTCAATCTCGGCGCTGGCAAGCGTGTGCTCCAGAGCCCTTATGGTGGCTCTTATGCTGGGCCGGTTCTCCACGTAGGGACAGATACGACTGTGCCTGACCGCTTTATTGACCATGTCTATTACCCACCAGGGAGCGGCAACTTTTCTGGCGATATCTTCAGGCTCGAAACTCCGGGGTGGTTCGTAGGAAGCGGGGAGTATCCTTTTATCTAGCTCGTTGAACCCTTCTTCAAGCATGATTTTTCTCTCCACTTCCTCATCCGGCAGGTCCATATAAATAATCTCCAGCCTGTCGAGAAGCGGTCTGGGGATGTCGTTTACGTGGGAGAAACCGGATGGGTTTCCGGTTGCCACGAATACCAGGTCAAGCGGGTACTGCCAGTTATACTCTTCAAGCACTGCTTGTTTCTCTTCGAGTATGGGATGAAACAGCACCTGGATTTTGGTTCTTATGGCGGGAAGCTCGTCCACGAATAATACGCCCCGGTTTGCTCTGAATATGCCGGTACCGGTAAACGATTCCGGGTCAGAAAGACTCCTGCCCTGGGCGATGGACTGAATATCTTTCAGCCCGAGGAGTTTTGCCTCGTTGGTGTACTCATTCCCCTGTATGCGGGAGAATCTTCTAGTCGGGGGTAAATAGCCAATTCCGAATTCTTTGCCGGGGTCTTCGACGCTGCCGCATCGGGGACAGAGAAGCTCTTTAGGCCATTTCGGGTCGTCATTGTAGGGACAGCCTTTGATCACCGGAATACCGGGCAGAAGGTTGGTCAGCGACCTTGCCAGTCTGGTCTTGCCGGTGCCTTCTTCCGAGACCAGATAGGGATGCGCTCCGGAAAGGAGCGCTCTCATAACGTCGGCTTTGGCTTCTTCTCTGCCGTCGATTTCAGGGAGTACGGGCTGTCCGGTCTTGATTTTGTGCAGGATAGAGCCCCTGATTTGATGGGCGACCGACATCGGTTGATATCCGTCAATATCAAAATCCGTGAGTTCTTTATTCTGAGTATGCGGTTCGGGAAAAGTGGAGTTCAATAAAAAAATGTCCCTTCTAATATACAGCTAAGTTTCGGTTTTTAGTATGAGGTCGAGTTCGGGGATTCAATTCAGCGCGGTGGGAGCGCTTTTATCGGGAGGTCGTCCACCGTAATTTTAATTTAGTCCGGTAGCTCCTTATCTTCAGAGCACTGGTCCAGGAAAAACCTTATCTCAAGACGTTTCTGGTCGTTGGTGGCGTAAATATATTCGAGCTCCCTGATTTCTTCCTCCTGGACTCTAATCAAAGAGTTACTGACATTTGCCTCCCGGTTCTGCTCGAGTTCGAATCGTTTATCACTGATAAGTTGAAGTAGTTCGGCTTCTGTCATGGTAACTTCCATAATCAAAATTTATCATTTACCGGTCGAGACTGTCAATTTAGCATAAATCTGGGTGTTGTATTTTTTCAACCAGCAGTGCATTGACAATGATTGAGTGGTTTTTTGCCATTTAAGTTTGGCGGATAAGAAAAGAAAAAAGAAAGAACACGACTTTGCATTCACAGCGTTTAGAATAATCTGGCAAGCTACTGATGAGACAAAGGCAGAAGGAAAGACTATCACTGGCTGAAAAAAGTGCAATAGCTAGTAAAGCAGCGTAAGCTAGGTGGAATGCTAAAGACTAAACTCCCCTTTTTCATATAGATAGCTACCGTTACCCATTACTGCGTAGGTTAATTCAGCAAAACGACCAAGTATCTGTACTAGTTCATCATTAGTAATGTTATTAGCGTTCTCAAAGAAAGAAGCCATATCAGAGGTTACTAAGGTTAACTTATCAAAAATGAGTGTCCAATCAATGGGTAATGACTGCGAAATTGCAGATGTTTGCATTGCAGAGTTAATTTGTGTATGAGTAAAATGCGTAACTGCATATATCAACGCAAGGTTTCTATCCCACTGCCAATTGAGTGTGCGTTGGGCTTCAGAAAAGATAACGCTGAAATAGAAAAGTTTTCTTGCCGGTTGCGACACTTCTTGCATCTTAGTCACAGCATAACGATATTCATTTGCTAGGTGTTGCTGTAATTCTTTATGCATGTACTAACTCCTTATTAGTTTTATTTATATCACCGATTGTGCTCGGGTTATATGCATCAAAATCTTTGGTATCATTTATAGGACTTGATACCACTGATATTGATGTTACGGTGTTAAATTGTTCTTCACTAAAACTGGGTGGGGACAAACGAGTTTCTGATAGGTTTACCATGTCTTGAATTAACTCACTAAAAGGTATGAATTTCACAAGTAAAGCCACATCAAAGGTTGCCGCTAATGCCTTTAGTGAAGTAATACTATGCCTACCATAGTCAGGGTTTTCCCATTGAGAAATCGTCTCTTGGTGTTTACCTAATTGGCTAGCTAATTCACTTTGATTCCAATGACAACTTTCTCGCATCTTACGAATCTGGATGGCGAGTGTATTATTAACATGTTCAATAGCAAGTGCCTCCCGATATTCCTTATTATCGAGACTGTTTACTATCTGTCTTTCTTTATCTGAAATCATGACGAGTCCTCCTAGCAGTAGGATTATTTTCAATTTCCATTATTCGTTTAAATGATTTTTCTCCTATATCCAGTGGTGTATATCTGTCATTACGTTCTTTGCCGCATGCTAGAAGTGTAAATTCTCCCCTTTTTGGTCCGTCATATCCCAGTAGCCTATATTGGATTTTCCGATATAGTACTTTCACCGCAATCAAGCCATCTTTATCGCCTTTAAGTACTTCTGTATTATACTTGCCCCACTCTGCCCGGCTAATCTGTTCTAAGATGTTTAATCGTGTATTTAATTTAGCCTTTGTCTTAGGGGCAATTTGGTCAAGCCAAACCTTTATGATATTAATCCCGTTAATATCGACAAAGTCATAAATAAGGTTATTACTGCTCATAATATAATATAATTATTATATTGTCAAATTATCAGTGATATAATATTTTTATTATATCACTCTCTTATGAAATGATACACTACCCATATCTGCAAGGTCAGCAACTACCACTAGTTTCTTAACAGTCGCGGCGCTGGCCTGGCAGAAATGTAAGTATAAAGACTGGATGGGTTAGGATTTATCTCCAGGCGTCGATACTGTAAACGGGTTGGGAGCCCCACATGCCGCGGACGGAGCCTGTTATCTCGAAACATATCTCTTCATCAGAACCGCAGACGATTATACAACTGCTATCAGGCTTGTCTCCACCGGCCGGCACCATATAATCATCGGGAAGCTCTTTCCACGGTTTGCCGGACTGTGGTTCGTTTCCCAGCCAGCCGTTGGTGGTCAGGTCGACCCATGAACGGTCGCGGTACTTCTTCAGCGGTTCGAAGCTCTTCTTCCAGATGTATTCGAGGACTTCTCCCTTAGACTTGTAGCCTATGTCATAGAGGTGCTTTGCCATTTCGTGTACCATGATAAAGATGCGGCCTCCCTCGCGTTCTCCCACCCAGATATCGGGGAGTATCCAGTCCAGCCAGTTATGGGGCCCCGGTATGCCTTTGACACCGAGTTTCCTGGCCATGCCGCCGTGACCGCTCTTCTGGAGGGCGCGGTAGCCTCCGGGCGAGAACTGAGCACCGTTAAGGCCGCCTTCAGTGCCCATAACCAGGATAACACTATCGTCTTTCTTGAAACCAAACTCCTCGTTCAGGCCTTTCCAGCCCGGCGGTAATTTGTCCGCACATTCGGCGAAAGCCAGCCCGACCCTGTTGATGGGGCTGCCGATACTGCTCATACGGTTTATGCCCGGGATAGCGCCGCCGAGGTTTATCGCCATTAGCTGGTAAGCGCGGCCGATAGCCATGCCGGCCGGATTGCCGGGACCCAGCATACCGAGACCGGCGTTCATTCCCACTTCCTTGGCATACGGGCCGCTGAGGCACATCCACTGATTATTGAACACCGTTGTGCCGGTCTGTACTCCGGACTCAGCTATAGCGAGTACCGCCGGGAGGTGCTCCGGTTTGCAGCCCGCCATGACGGCGTTTACCGCTACTTTCTCCACCGTAGCCGTGAAGAGCCTGGGCTGGAACCGCACCACGTCGCCTTTGTTTAGCGACCTGTCGAAGCGGCCTCCTCTATCGGACTGGTAGGTTATCAGCTCTTCGGGTTTGTGGCTGGTCCCTTTCAGCATCTCTTTAACGCGTTCCTCGGTAGGGATTATTATCGGGAGTCCGTCCGTATATACGGATATAGGCGCGTTAAGGGGTTCGGGTACGATCCTCGTCTGCTGGTAAAATTCCTGCGCTTCATCCAGCGTGCCTTCGAATAGAATCCTGTCCTGTGCCGGTGTGTACATGCCGCTTTCCTTTTCCTTTTCGGTCAGCGGCCTGGTCAGCATTTCAAGCATGGGAGCAATCCACTCTTCGACGTCTTCCGGTCCCGGGATTGTGCGTGAAGCGGGTATGTAACGTATATTCGGAACGCCGGCTGCCAGTGCTTCCTGTTTGACCATCTCGTGCTGGTCTTCGAGGTCGATAAGTACCGTCGGAATGCCTGCTTTTTCAAGCTTTGCTATGTAGGGCAACTGCCCCCACACGGCGCCGCTTCACCAGCAGACTCCGAGAATGACGGCGTCGGTTGTTTTCATCTCTTCTTCCGATAACTGAACCGGCATCGGAGTATACGATTTCTTGGTCGTCCAGTTAACGTTCGGGTAGTCAGCTTTGAGGCGTTTATCCAGGGCTATGGTGATATCCGGTTCACCGGTGATACTGAAGTGAACGGTCTTGCCGTCGAGTGTGTCGAGACGCGGTGCCAGTGGAGAAGTTTTGACCGGCAGCTCAATCCCGACCGGGTTGAGACATCTGTATATTTGGTCTTTTTCAGCCATTTTTTCTCTCCGATTCTTTATTATTTAGGAATAAAGTGTAATTCACCTCTGAAATCTTTGTCAAATTAAAAAGGGTATGGTTCCAATGTTTTCGGGGTACGTCAGACCGGATTTCTGGTCTCGATGTTATATATGCTAAAATAGCTGAAAAGCCACTTTAATTTACTGCTAGTCTGCTAACGGATAACCTGAGAGCGGTATCTGCCGGGACTCCGGTATTCACCTTCCTTGATTTACAGGATAAAAGATGATTTAAGCTATAGCACTTACTGGAGGATTGCTAATTTGGAGAACTCTGATAAGGCATTGATTGAGAGGCTTGTAAGCCTGAAGAAGCAGAAGAATGCGGTCATCCTGGCGTATAATTATCAGCTTGGCGAGGTGCAGGATATAGCCGACTTTGTGGGTGATTCGCTGGAAATTACCCGGAAAGCCATGGAGACCGATGCCGATGTTATTGTCATCGGCGGAGTGACGTGTATGGCGGAGACCGTTGCTCTTGTCTGCCCGGATAAGACAGTGATTTTACCTGACATGAACGCTGGTTGCACGCTTTCGAACATGATTACCCCGGAGCGTTTACAGTTGAAAAAGGAGCAGTATCCTGACGCTAAAATAGTATGCTATGTCAACACGACTTCGGAGGTAAAAGCCATGGTGGATATCTGTTACGCTGAGTCCGATGCAGTCAGCGTGATAGAAGGGCTGCCGGCTGATAAGGAGATAATGTTTCTCCCCGACCAGTACCTCGGCGATTACGTTGCCACGCAGGCAGGACGTGACCTGATACTCTGGCCCGGGTACTGCTCTCCACTTATCAAGATAAGGCCGGAGGATATTACCAGAGAAAAAGAAAAACACCCGCAGGCAAAGGTGGTTGCCCATATTCAGTGCATACCGCAGGTCAAAGCCCTTGCCGATGTCGTTACGGGCACTTCCGGCATGGTCAAGTTCGCCCGTGAAACGGACGCCCGGGAAATAGTTGTGGCTGCGGAGACGGGTATTATACATCGGCTGAAAAAAGAGAATCCGGATAAAACGTTCATACCAGCCTCTGAGAACGCAAGATGCGCCACGATGAAGCTGGTAACCCTGGAGGCTATCGTCTGGTCGCTCGAGAATATGGAGCCTGAGATAAAGATACCCGGGGAAATCCGTTTAAGGGCGAGACCTGCTGTAGGCAAAATGCTTGCTCAAGCTTCTTAGACCAATACTAGTAACGTATAACCGGGCTTTTATAGCTGTATAATATTCACATCCGCTTCGCCGTCTTTTAGTTCCAGTATTCCTATTGTGCCGGGCCCGTACCGGTGGTTCGGCAGGGTGGGACTCCCTGAATTAATGCAGAGGATGCCATCGCAGTATTCTACCAGCGGGAGGTGTTCGTGACCGGATATGATGATATCGGGCTTACCGGACTCTATTTCGTCCGGCGAAACTCTCTTTTGCCACCAGGCGGTGAGCGATGCTACCGATAGGGGAGTGTATGGGCCCTCATGGATGAGCCACAACATTTTCCCCTCGAGGTGCAGGATATGCTTTTCCTTTATACGTGGGTCCTGGCTGGGGTAATCATCATCTCCAAGAGCGGCAAGAACGGGAGCTATTTGCTCCAGGTCGTCCAGCACTGAGTGGATGTAAATATCTCCTCCGTGAAGAATGAGGTCAACTCCTTCGAATATATCCATTACCTGGGGAGGGATTTCCGTCTCTGCCCAGGCAACGTGAGTATCCGAGAGAAGACCGATGCGCATAATTACAGTCATTTTAAACAATCCTGCTTCCTCCTGTCAAAGGTACACTGTGTATTATTATGATATTATGGTCGATTGACATAAATTATGTTATTATTACCCTGTATGTTATCATTGTAACGGGGGATTACATCAGGCTGTAAACGGTCTCGGGGAGGCTGGAATGACAGATAAAGAAGCTCCGCTGAAAACGATTATCGGGTTACCTGCCTATAATGAAGAGAAGTCAGTGGCTGGCATTATCCTTCAGGCGAGAGAGTACGCTGATAAGGTAATCGTGGTAAATGACGGCAGCACCGATAATACCTCAAAAGTCGCAAGGCTTGCCGGCGCTGAAGTAATCGACCATGCCGGGAACGAGGGATATGGAAATGCTATCAAGACCTTGCTTGCCGAGGCAAAAAAGCAGGATGCCGATGTTCTGGTTATTATGGACGCCGACGCCCAGCATGACCCCAATGAAGCGCCTGTCCTGATAAAGACTATTCGTGAAGGATACGACCTCGTTATCGGGTCGAGAGAACACCAGAAAGAAGAAATTCCGGGATACCGTCGCTTCGGCCAGAGAGTCCTGGCTAAATTTACCAATATAGCTTCCCGCCAGAAATTGGCGGATACGGAGTCCGGCTTCAGAGCGTACTCAAAGAAAGCCATATCTGCGCTCGAATTGAAAGAGAGCGGTATGGCAATATCCGCCGAGATGATATCCGAAGCATCAGTAAAAGGGCTGAAAATTAAGGAAGTGCCCATATCCGTTTCTTATGCTAAGGATAGTTCGACACTAAATCCGGTGGTGCACGGTGTGGGGAATTTTAACCGGATACTGGTATTCATATCAGAAAGAAGGCCTCTGCTATTTTTTGGCATTGTCGGAGGGGTGCTGATAGTCCTCGGGATTATAGCCGGGGTCGGTGTTGTCCAGGTCTATTATGATTCGTATATTTTTGCCACGGGGACTGCGTTACTCTGTATGTTACTTACCACTCTGGGAGTGTTATGCATCTTTACCGGGGTAATATTAAGCGTCCTGGTAAGGCGCCTTCAGAAGTAGCTTAAACATGTCAATAATACCCTGACCTCCAATATCCATGCTTACTTATCTGTTTTTCTCTCGGTATCGCTTTTGTATATGTGTTTACAGAGTCGTATCTCCGGCTATGCCGCGGTAGGGATTTATTGGCATCTTTGATACCGGAGGCCTGGTGTAACCGGGGTGATATATATTTAACTGTGATGCTATTGACACATATGCTATTATTGAGTTACAATTTCTACACAATTAATTATATTATATAGCTTTATTCAGGATATGGTATCACCGGGTAACTGATAATTAAGAGCGAACCTTACTTAAGTTCTAATAAGATGTTGCTAATATCGGGAGTATTTGTTGAAAGTACTGATAATAGAAGATAATCCGAATCTTATAGAAGTTGTGTCTCTTTGTCTTCAGCTGCGGTGGCCGGATATAGAGATTTCCTGCGCGACCGATGGATACACGGGAATTAAATCGGTAAATTCTGAATATGTCGACCTCGTTCTTCTTGACATCAATCTGCCGGATATTCTCGGTTTCGATGTATTGAAAATTATACGCTCCTTTTCAGATGTGCCGGTAATCATCCTCACGGTGAGAGGAAAAGAGGAAGAAAAAGTCAGAGGACTGGAGACGGGTGCTGATGACTATATCGTCAAGCCTTTTAAACCAAGAGACCTCATTGCCAGGATAAATTCCGTATTACGTAGAGTCAGCATTTCTCAAAATATTGTCAGAAATCCTTTTATAGTTCAAGGGAAAATAGCCCTCAATCTTTCCACTAATGAAGTTCAGTTGGGAGAACAGAAAGTAAAACTGACACCCAACGAAACCAGAGTGCTCTATACTCTGATGAGTAATGTCGAAAGCACGTTGAGCAGTGAACTAATCTCGAAGGGAGTATGGGGAGATTATTATAAAAACAGCGACCGCGTAAGAACATATATTCGGCGGCTGAGGAATAAACTAAAAGATAGTCGTGCCGAGATAATCCGTAACGAGCGTGGAGAAGGTTACAGGTTTATAAGCCCTGTGTAGAACTTGAGGTTTAATTGCTGAAGAAAGGAGTACCCTGTCAGAATCGAATAAAGAAAGGATATTACAGATGGGCAAACCTCTCCGTGTACTTGTAGTTGAAGATTCGGAAGAGGATTCGTTACTGATAATAGGAGAATTAGAACGCGGCGGTTATGATACTACATATCGGTGGATAGAAACACCCGAAGAGATGACCGATGTCCTGGAAAAACAGACATGGGACATTGTTTTTGCAGACTATCGTCTAAGGCAGTTTAGCGCGCCGCACGCACTGGAGATATTGCAGCAAACAAAAATCGACTTGCCGTTTATTGTTGTATCGGGTCAGGTAGGTGAAGAAGCAGCCGCTGAAATCATGAGGGAAGGCGCTAATGATTTTCTGGTAAAAGGAAATCTTAAAAGGCTGGCTGCTGTAGTAGAGCGTGAGCTGCAAGAAGCGGAGATAAGAAAAGAAAGCAAGCTCATGCAGGAAGACCTGCTGATAGCAGAACAGAGTTTCCGTAATTCCCTGGATAATTCTCCGCTCGGGATTCGTATCGTTACTCCGGAAGGAGACCTCCTTTATGCCAATCAGGCTATTCTGGGTATTTTTGGCTACAGTAGTGTCGAGGAGTATGAGACCACACCGGATAAAGACAGGTTAACTCCTGAAAGCTACGTTGAACATCAGCAGAGAGTACGGGATAGAAAAGCAGGAAATCCTGTTCCAACCAACTATGAGGTCGAAATCGTTCGCAAAGACAATGAAATCCGGTATCTGCTGGTATCGCGTAAGGCAGTAGTGTGGATGGGCGAAGTCCAGTACCAGGTATTATACCAGGATATAACCGAGCGAAAACAGCTTGAGGCATTATACACCACTATCGCCAGGAGTTCTCCTATCGGCGTTTATATCGCTAAGGATAATAAATTCCGCTTTATAAATCCCCAGTTTCTGGATTATACCGGGTATACGGAAGACGAGTTGATGGGCACGCATCCTATAGACCTGATACACCCTGATGATAGAAAAAGAATCAGGGAAGAGGCAATACAGATGTTGAAAGGAAAGCGTGAAGCTCCTTACGAATTCAGGATTATTCACCGCAACGGTGAGACCAAGTGGGCTATGGAGACTATTACATCCATTATCTATGAAGGCAGGCGGGCCGTGCTGGGTAACTTTATGGACATAACTGAACGGAAGAGATTTGATGAGCAGCTAATCGTGACCAATCATCTGGCTTCGATTGGTGAGCTGGCATCGGGGATTGCCCATGAGCTTAACAATCCGCTTACGGCTGTTATCGGGTTCTCGGAGCTGTTGTTATCTATGGAAGTCCCCGACAATATCAGAGAAGACCTGGAGGTGATAAACAGAGAAGCCCAACGTACCTCCCGGGTAGTTAAAAACTTGCTTACGTTTGCCAGAGGACACCCGGAAACAAAGGAATGGGTAAACATAAACGATGTGATAAAGACGGTACTGGAACTAAGGGATTACGAGCAAAGGGTTAATAATATTAAAGTTAATGTTCGGCTGGCTGACGGTTTACCGGTAATCCTGAGCGATGGTTTTCAACTACAACAGGTTTTTCTCAATATTATCATAAACGCAGAGTATTTTATGAATGATGCACACGGAAGAGGGAATCTCGATATCACTACCGAGTACACCGGTAAGGTTATCAGAGTGTCTTTTTCTGATGACGGCCCCGGAATTTCTCAAGATGATATGTCTCACCTTTTCAATCCGTTTTTTACTACCAAGGAGGTGGGTAGAGGGACTGGATTAGGCCTGAGTATTTCTTACGGAATTGTAACTCAACATGGCGGTATCATATATGCTGAAAACAATCAGGGTGAAGGAGCTACCTTCACCGTGGAACTGCCTGTTCCAACGAACTCTGGTAGGTGAAATAGTTTGAGTCCTGCCGATATTGATACGAGAAAGATACTGGTAGTGGAAGATGAGCCGGCTATCTCGTTATATTGCAGCCGGGTCCTTAGCGCTGAAGGCTTTTATGTGCAAGTTGCTGAAAATAGCATGGTGGCTCAAAACATGGTAAAAGAGACTGAGTATGATGTACTTCTGCTCGATATCAGGATGCCGGTCATGGACGGCATGGAATTGTACCAGTGGCTTGAAAAAGAATACGGGCAGATGGCGCAAAAAGTGATATTCACTACCGGCAGCGTAATGTCGGGCGGTGCTACCGGTTTTATAGAGGAAACTGGAAGGCCGTTCTTGCCAAAACCATTTACGCCCAGAGAATTAACGGCTATAATAAAGGAAACGTTGAAGGAAATAGCTGAATGACCCAAGGGCAGGAAAGTATACTTCTTGTTGACGATGACGTGTCTGTCAGGAATCTTCTACGGCGGGAATTATCTGAAAACGGTTACCACTGCCAGGAAGCGAGCAATGGACAGGAAGCCCTGGATAAACTGAACGGTAATTCGGTGATAAACCTGGTTATTCTGGATATCAGGATGGAAGGTAGGTCCGGGCTCGATATATTGCCGGAGATAATAGCCAATCATCCGGATACAGCGGTAATCATGGCCACGGCGACTGCCGATATCGATACTGCAATCAAATGTATGAAGCAGGGCGCTTATGATTACGTGACAAAACCTTTCAACCGTGAAGAAATCAGCCTTTACGTGAAACGTGCTCTCGAAAAAAGAAGACTCGAGATGGAAATCAGGGAATACCGGCAGCATCTTGAAGATAAGGTTACTGAGCAGGCGGGGAGAATCCGTGCATCATTTCTTAACACGATAAGAGCGCTGGTTTTTGCTCTGGAAGCGAAAGACAGATATACCAGTGGTCATTCACAGAGAGTGGCTGACATATCGGCCGCCATAGCCAAGGAGCTACACTTACCGCAGGAGAGCATCGATAAGATGGTACTGGCGGGACTGGTCCATGATATCGGCAAGATTGGGGTAAAGGAATCGATTTTAAACAAACCGGGTCCTCTGACGAGTGAAGAGATGCAGCAGGTACAGAAACACCCTGAAATCGGAGAGCGTATCATGGGGCCTGTTGCCGACGATGAAGAGATATTACAGATAATAAGGAACCACCACGGGTTCTTTAATGGAAACGGATATCCTGATGCATTGCAGGGTTACCAGTTGCCGCTGGGTGCCCGGATACTTGCCGTAGCCGATGCCTATGAGGCAATGACATCCGAACGTCCCTACCGGGCTGCTATGACCGACGAAGCTGCTTGTGCGGAGCTTATACGCTGTAAAGAAACCCAGTTCGACCCTGAAGTCGTGGATGCCTTTTTAAGGTGTAAAAAAAGTTTGAAACTTCATCGATGATTATTTGATTACAATGATTATATCAAAGGAGGAGGAATATGGCTGTAGAAACGGGAAAAGTGTTAGTTGTCGACGACGAAGAGAATGTCCGGTTTCTTCTTCAAAGGATACTTGAAGGAGCAGGATACAGTGTAGCAACTGCCTCCAATGGTCAGGAAGGTATAGACCTGGCATCACAGATGGATTTTGAAATAGTCCTTCTGGATATTAATATGCCGGTACTATCGGGAACGGAAGTGCTGAAATGGCTTTCCGAGAATAAGCCTCAGGCGTGTGCGATAATGGTAACCGCAATCGCTGATATAGGCTCCGGAGTGGATGCTATGAAAATGGGGGCTTATGACTATATCGTCAAACCATTCAACAAGGATGATGTACTGAATAAAATTCAAAATGCCCTCCAGTACAAGAGAATTGAGATGGAAGATGATAGATACCGTCGCAATCTTGAAAGTAAGGTAGCCGAACAATCACAGCAGTTGCAGGCGCAGTTCGCGGAACTGGTTGAGACCCTGTCCCGTGAGCATAAACTCCTCTATGAGGCGGCTGAACGGCAACCGGGTGGCATTCAGGCGTTCTTTAGGAGGCTACCAAAAGAATTGCAGAAACCCATGGCTTCCTCGGGAGAGTATACTCAAGCTGTTCTCAAAATATTGAGAAGAGAAGCTGCAAAATCGGCTTATCAACCTCCCCCGGATACTGATAAGAGTAAATAAGATTGGACTGCTTGTTTTCAAGGGAAATCTAATGAATAAAGTGCGTATCCTGGTAGTGGATGATGAAGTCAGTATAGTCAAATTCCTTCGTGCTAATCTGGAGAAAGACGGCTACGAGGTCCTGGTGTCTCTGGATGGTGACGAGGGCCTCAATACTTTTGAAATGGAGCTCCCTGATCTCGTTATTCTTGACATAATGATGCCGAAAATGGATGGTTTTGAAGTATGCAGTCGGGTACGGGAATGGTCACAGGTACCTATAATAATGCTGAGCGCCCGCGATGATGAGGGAGATAAAATTAAATGTCTCGATCTCGGTGCCGACGATTATGTTACCAAGCCATTCAGCGCCAGTGAGTTAATTGCCCGGGTAAGAGCAGTAATGCGCCGGACCGAACTGATGTCTGTTCCGGCACGCCCTTCGTTTACCAGTGGCGAATTAACGATTAATTTTTCTCAAAGACATGTAACTATTTCCGGTGATGAAGTGAAATTAACACCCACGGAGTATAATCTATTACAGGAGCTTGTGCAAAATGCTGGTAAAGTCCTGACTCATACTCACCTTTTAAATAAGGTCTGGGGGCCGGAGTACAAGGATGACACACAATATCTGCATGTATTCGTACGCCGCCTCCGGACCAAGCTTGAGCCTGACCCTATTAATCCGAATTATATAGTAACGGTGCCCAGAGTGGGGTACCAGTTCATCGAAAGGAAATAGCGTAAAAATATAGATAATATCCGGGTTTAAGAGGGGGCGCCCTACAGGGCGCCCCCTCTCTTTGTTTAAAAATTAAGAGAATATTTAGAAGTCCAGTATAGATATTTAGTGTTTGTTTCTTGTTTCGACCATAAGCTTGAGCAGAAAACTAAATATAAAGATAACTCAAGATGAAAGACAGTGTTAAGGGTAAGCTGGTTATATCTTTAACAGGAGTCGGGCTGTTGATTACGGCTTCCTGCATTACTGCCGTGTTTACTCTGTTAACGGTATTGTCAGGACCAGGCACGGACGCCGATGCCGGCGTAAGTGATGCAAAACACCTGACAGTTGAATGTAACCTGGTTGAGACACATACCATAGAGTATATTGAAGAAACCATTACCGAGACCGAATATGTCGATGTAGTGAGAACCGCCCCCGTCAAACTACGTAACTTTGAAGACCTCGAAGAGCTGGAACGATGGCTGCGGGGCAGAAATAATAACACCACGGTGCGCTTTCAACAGGCCGATATGGTACTGGACTGTGATGATTATGCTCTGGAAATGCAGCGGAAGGCGCTGGAAGACGGTTATATCATGTCTTTCGAGATAATTGGCAGGAGCGAGTACAACGAACTTTTCAAGAATACCTTGCCGCCCGGGCAATCTCTTCATGCTATTAACCTGGCGATAATCGATAACAGCGTTTATTATATCGAGCCTCAAACAGATGAAATTATACTTGCTGCATATATGGACTGAGGTGTAATCCGGCTCGATAAGCTGAATCCGGTAAAGATGAGTAAATAGCACCCTTCGGGGTGTTTTTTTGTTTCCAGATGAATATTCAGAAAACGTTTAGAACTTCGCAACGGTTATTAAGTTTTTGTTTTGTATCCCGGAGATAAGCTGAGTCAGGCAAGGAAAACAAGGAGGAATGCCCGGATGAGCAGAAAATGGATGAAACGCCTGTTTCCGGTCCTGGCTGTTCTACTACTCGCCCCCTGGCCTGTAGCCTATGCACACGGTTATACCAACGGAGAGCCTGACGGGAGTGTAGTAGAGGTCATCAGCGCCGGGACTTCTGCCGCACCGAGCATAAAGGTATTCGGAAAAGCGATTGGCGGAGTCGAACCGGGTGACCTGTTCTATATCGACTCCTCCGATAATCCGGCTGACTTCCAGGTAACGCTGTATATCACCAATACACAAGAGCTTTCTCAATCATATAGCTACATGATTCTGAAAGTGGGGATATATGTACAGAGCGGCGACGGTGAGTGGAAAAGCATGGGTGCCGATACTTTCATAACGATGCGTGAACCCAGTGTGAGGCTCTTATTACCCGGGTGGGCGAAATACAGGATGACTGTCGATGGCGGCAGTTTCTACTGCAATAGTGCCGGCAATAAAAACCTGTCTCCCCGGTTCTATCTGAGTGCGAACCGGTGAAAAAAAGGGACGGTGCACAGACGGCATGGATAAGAGAGGAGGTACCCGAAAATGATAACGCAGTGGAATAACAGAATTTCTTTCAAGGAGCACAGTGAGCAGATGCTAGAGTTTCGGAAATCCCATGCGGGGATTGACTTAATCAATGGAAAGAGGCTGGACAGGTCAGCTTCTCTGGTGAGACTTCAGATTTTACAGGCTTATCTGGTACAGGCGGAAACAGGTGGAGCAGTGTTCTACCCCGATATAACCGATTGGAATTATCTGGCTCTTGCATGGAGAGTGCCGTCGTACAAGCTGTCAATGAACTGATAATTTTACTGCCCTAAAAACGCGGTAAAAGGATACCGAGGCTGGACAGAACGAACAGGAGGTAACGACAAATGATTAGATACAGACCAATGAAGAAAGCACGGGCGTTAAGTGACCTTGCGGATACGATAGACATGATGGATACCGAGCAGATGACAATGGCGCTGGAAACCCGGTTAAAGAGGCAGAACAGGCAAATCACCTGGATAAACCAGGCGCCGGTGAAACCCCTGGACCCGACCGATGGGATGGCTGAAATAGTAGTCGACCCGCAGGGTGATATTTCGACCCTGATAAGGTTTATGGGTATGATGGACGAGACGCTCGTTCACGCTGAAACTTACGGAAGTATCCTCCGTACAGCCTATTCTTATGACGGGTGTGTATCACTTACCGTTATTATCGAGCCGAATAAATTGAACAGGCTGATAACTCTACTGGCTATCATGCAGGAGGTAGATGTGGTGGAGGAGAAGGGGCCGATATCGGTAGGCAAAGTGATGTCTGATAATCAAAGAAGGTTCAGAGGGTTACCGGTAGCGGATAATGCCAGGCCGAAAAGACAGATAGAAGTAAAACTGGAAGAGCCAGTACTGGCTGCTTAAGTTAACGGATAAAGGGTATGTTAGAAATATACCACTATATGTGTATTGTTGTTTCTCTGATAAAATCCGACACCCGGAACCGGCCGACGGCAGGCTTGACAAATAAAGCACAGGGAGTTAGAATTATATAACGTTAGAAATATACAACCAGGAAGACTGAGTCGTGATGACCAGGAAAATGCTCTTAAGCATTTTCACTGCCACGCTGGTAGTGACCGCAATCCTTATATCCATAAGGGTGTATTATGTTGCCATCGCCCTGTTCGCCGGGATATTGCTCATCGGTTATCGTGAGTTATGGTCTCTGCTAAGAACGAGGCGTCTGCCCCCGTTCGATGAAAGGATACGGGGGAATGTCAGCAAAGCGGTCAGAAACGGGTTCATCTTCCTTATAATAGTCCTAATATTACTGCTGCTTCCTTTCGCTACTACTCTGGTCATGAAACCCGATATTGCCGTTGTCCTGAGCAGTCTGCTTCTAGCCGGTGGCGCGGTGTACCTGTTTTCCTACTTATATTACGACAGGGTAGAGCCAAAGCTCGGTATAAGGAGGCTGAAAATGCTCAAGGTATTTCTTATAATCGCCGGAATATCCGCAGCATTGTTTATTCTGGGTGTCTTTCTTCACAACGTATTCAGTGCCCTTTTCAGGGTGGAAGAACCGTTCTTTTTCATCATCGCCGTTATAATCGCGCCCCTGGGCTTAATAGTCGGTATTATAGGCAGTATGGTTGTCTTTTTCCAGGGAATGATTGCCGGAGCTCCATGATGGAGGACAGCCTGTCTGTAGATATTCGTATCTGAAGTATAGATATGCGAAACAGGATAAAGGAATTTCGAGCCAAATTTAACCTTACCCAGGAGAGCCTGGCCAGGGCGGTAGGAGTCAGGAGAGAGACTATTATATTCCTCGAAAAGGGCAAATATAATCCTTCGCTGAGACTGGCACACAATATCGCTACGGCTTTGAAAACTAACATAGACAAGGTGTTTATATTCGACGACTGATGTCGTCAAAGGGGGTGTGAAGGTGAAACTCTGGGGCTGGCTGTTGTTCCATATCGGGGGCATAGGCGCCATTATTGCCGCTGGTGTTGGGAACGACTGGCCGATGTACGCCTTCATCATTCTCGGATCTCTGGGCGTGATACTTATTATGTATTCCGCACAGCGTACCAGGAAAAAGATAAGCGCCGACAGTCATAAATAATCCGGTATCGGTAAAGAAGTATAGTACAACTCTCTCATGGAGTTTCGTTTGTGGATGATATCAGGTTTAGAAGCAGGCTCCCCGGATGTTTTGCGGCAGGCCTTTTGATTATAGCTACCAGCCTGTGGACACTCTGGGGATTCGGTGAAATGTATTATGAAGGCTGGTGGGGAGCCTGGTATAACCGTATGCCTTACCTGGTACCGGCGGCAGTCTGTCTGATTCTTACCCTGCTTGTCCTCACCTGGCCGAAGATAGGGGGCTGGCTGGCCATAGTTATCGGTGTCGGTTTTACTGCGAGGTGGTTCTGGCGTACGGCGGCAGCCACGGGGATGACCTTCGGGAAAATAGCGGGGATGTTTCCCGTCAGCGCCGTGCTGGTGATAATAGGCGTACTGTTTATCATCGAAGGGCGCTACCGGGACCGGCTGCGAAGTACGGGATGGCAGCCGCCGGTAAAATGACTCCGCCGGAATTTACGCTACATAGTAGCGGTAGGGCTGCCTCTTTTAGTGGTAGTCGGCGTTTCGATATACTGGTTGCCTGTCGTTCTGACGCGGGTGGATGACGGCGGCAGCGATGCGGTGCTTATCGAAGGAAACAAAGTGCAGCTCATCTGGGCGCCGGAAGGACCGGGTTGGTCCAGGGGTATGGGTGCCAGCCGGGAAGCCGGATATCTTCTGCCGGAAGACAATCTGTCATGGAATGAAATAGCTTTCTACGGCGTGCCGCCGGTTGGTTTCGGAGACAAGCCGGGTCTGGAAGATAGGGATGCGACGATAGAAGACATGAATACCACCGGACTCTGCTGTTACCTGAGTGAAGACGGGCTGACGCTTATGGATGAGCCCCGGTATATCTGGCGAGTGCCTACCGTGGATGAAGTTGTACGCTCGCTCGTCCGTCATGGCGAGAACGCCGGGTGTAACTGGGACGGCAAATCGCAGTGCGCTGACTGTCTTGTTCTGCCCGATAAGGAGACACCTCTCTGGGCGGCTGACCTTTCACCAATATATTACTGGGCTGCCGACGAGTATGACGAACATGAGGCTTATTACGTAGCCTATAACGGAAAAATCATCTCATTCCAGCCGAAATCTTGGGGAAACTAACGTCACGGCTACCGGTTCGTGCGTGAGCCTTAATAAGCCACAAAGTGTTCTTTAAAGGACTCCCTGGATATCCTGTCACTGGGGGCAAGGTATAGCCGGAATCACCTGATACCGCCTGTGTCGGGAATGAACACAGGAACAGAACCGTATAGTACTAAAAGCCCAGAGCCGGCGATACGAATAGGCTATTTACCTTTACGTGCTGCGCCTGCATACTTGTACATATGCGTCAAACGTTGCGTTCATTGCTTATGTGACTAAAGTATATTATTACACTTCGAGGGGTAAAAATATTACTAATAGAGGGGGAGTGAATTGAGTAACAGCCGGAAGCAGTCGCAGACCGAGTATCTAACTACCGGCACGATAGCCAGGAATTGCGGAGTGAGTAAGGTAACGGTTTTGCGCTGGATTGATAAAGGTTACCTGGAGGCTTTCAGATTACCTGAAGGTCATTTCCGAATACACAGGGATGATTTCAAAGATTTTATGGAAAAACACGGTATACCCTTCCGTGACCGCGTACTGGCCGAATAGTAATAGAAGCCGACCTATAACGTGACATTACGCATCAGCTCGGTAATATCATGGTTCTCAATATTCCGCAGGATGTCCACAGCGTTATCGATTTTCGCCTTTGTTAGAATCCTGGCGGCGTTATGCCGGAACTTATCAATAATTTCATCGTCGGTCAGCCGCTCTGTGGTGCCGGCGGTTCCCCGCCGGTATTTTCTTTCGACGGTATAAGTCTTTCCTCCGGCAGTGACCTCAGCTTTGCTGAGCGCGCTCAGGGGGTCTTCTTCCATCACCTTCATATAGTCCGGATGCGGTTCAGCCGTCACTTTATCCATAAAACCGAGTATTTCAGGGTTCTTCATCGTTTCCGGGTCCAGCCATTCCACGCCTCTCTGTATTCTATGGACGGCGACGGCGATGTTGTAAGGCAGGTTGAACTGCGCCGCCGAGATACTCTCCGGTTCTCTGCTGGCCGGTGTTGCCGGGTCCTTCGGCGGCGGTCGCATCATTCCGCCGCGGGTGAACAGCCTGACACTCTCGATGTCCCCGGGGGTAAGGTTGTTCTGCTCGATAATGTCGCAGAAGCCGTCGAGCACGGAGTGAAAAACACCGCAGCAGGGATACGGCTTGAAGTGCAGCCGGTAATCGAAGCACCAGGTCTTGCCCAGGTCTTTAGTTATTTCTTCCGGGTACCAGTTCGGGTAGCCGGTGAAGAAGGTAAAGCCGCGCTGGGGATTGTCCAGCACCGTGGTATCGCCGGTGTATCCCATCTCGGCGAGGAGCACTGCTGTTACCGCGCCGGTGCTTTGCCATCCCGGTACGCCGTACTTTGCCATATAGTGGTGGCCGTCGGCTCCCCACCTTCCGTATGAAAGCACCATGCATAGATGTCCGGCTATGCCCATGGCGTGCAGGGTCTTTTCCCCGTCCAGCTTCAGGAGCCTTGCGGCTCCGGCAGCGGCGCCGAAATTCGAATAAGCGTTTCCCGTAAGCCCCGGCCGGGTGTCTTTCTGCCTCCGGATATCTTCCGGGGTGATGTTGTGCCTGCCGACAGCCCTGGCGAGCCTTGCAGATATCTCGAGCCCGAGCGCCGTGCTCAGGACGAGGTCTTTCCCGGAAGCTCCGTTAGTTTCGGCTATCGCCAGCAGGGTTGGTAAAACATAGACTCCGTCATGGCCGCCGGCAATAATATCATGATAATCGAGGGTTATCATCAATTCACCGTTAGCCAGCGCGGCGTTGACGCAGGCGACCTTATCACCCGTACCGATTATCGAAGACTCCGGCGGACCGCCGTACCTGCGGGCGAGGGCTGCATTCATCTTCCCTTTGTCGGTCGATAACGCTCCCAGGGCGCAGCCGATATGCTCCATGAGGATGAGTTTCGCTTCTTTTATAATATGCGGCGGCAGGTCGTCCCATCCGGTTTCGGTGGCGAACCGTGCCAGTTCACGGGTGATTGCACTCATCTCACTCTCCTCCTTTTTCACCGGACGGTTAATGACCACATCGGAGGGAGATATACTGTATACCTCCGTTTTCCTCTGTGGCCGCGTATATTTGCTGTTTATCCGCCGATAACCAGCGGGGCTTTGCCCTGGCTGATGAACCGGGGGATTATCTCTTCATTCAGTTCCAGCCCCAGGCCGGGCCCGTCGGGAGGGTAGAAATAGCCGTCCTTGTATACCGGCGGGTTCTTGGCGAGGTTGTCCGTAATTGGCGGGTTGGTCGTGTCCCACTGGTCGTGCAGTAGCGGAGGGCCCAGGTTGGCGTGAGGGAACTTGCTCATCCAGGCGTCGGCGGCGAGGAAATGCGCCTGGGCGGCGGCTTCGTATCCCGAACCTACCATCGAGCCACAGGATATCGCCAGGTTGGCAGCCTTGGCGATGGCAGCCCACTCTCTTGACTTCACGATACCGCCCGACCAGACAACCTTGATGCATACTCCGTCGGTTGCCTCTTTCTTGATACAGTCCAGCAGGCCGGGAATCTCTATTGCCGATTCGTGAGCCCATACCGGAGTGTGCAGTTTGTTACGGAGTCGTGCCAGACCGTCGACGTCCCAGGTCGGCACGGGCTGTTCGACCTTGTACAGGTTGAACTCCTCCAGCCTGATACAGAGGTCGAGAGCCGTCGAGTAGTCGAGACCGCCGTTGGCATCGACTCCCAGGTATACCTCGTCGCCGACAGCTTCCCTGATTGCTCTAAGGTTCGCAATATCATCGAAAACAGAGGCGTTTCCCCACTGTGGTCCCACCTTGCAGACGATATTACGGACACCAGCATCCACCACTCTTTCAGCCTGCCTGGCTCTTTCTTTAGGCGTGCCGTGCGAAATCATCATACTGATGCCGAGTTTTTCGCAGGCTTTTCCTCCTAAAAGCTGGTAGACCGGCATATTCAGCGCTTTCCCGATAATATCGTGGAGGGCGAAGTCAATCGTTCCCATTGCGGCCAGGTTAACACCGCCGAACCCCCTGGAGAGCCTGTTTATGATTATCCCGATGTCTAAAGGATTGGCGCCTATCAGGATAGGCTCCCACATTTTTATGGCAAGCATAACGGCGTCCTGTCCGCCGGTACCGCCGTCGGCGGCTCCGATAATTCCCTCATCGGTGTGTATCTTTACCAGAACGACATTTGAGGCGGGACCGCCTTCCTTTCTCGGCAGCGTACATGGTATGGCTTCTATTTTAGTTATTTTCATTTTATTTCCTCCATCGGTTAATTGGTAGCTTCTTTCCTACGGTCTACCCGGAGGAGCTCCGGGCGGACCGCCGGGCATACTTCCAGGTGGTGGCGGGGGAGGCATCTTTTTCTGCCGTTTTTCGAGCAGTTTGTCGATTGCGGTAATATCTTCCTGAGGTAGCTCGAAGTCTCCGGCGAGAATGCTGTCCTCAATCTCGGATGTCGCTCTTGCCCCGTTGAGGGCGGAGGTTACTTCCGGGCGTCTCAATACCCAGGCTATGGCTACCTGGGCGACGCTTCTGCCGTGCTTCTCCGCGATTGGTTCCAGTCCCTCGACCAGCTCCAGATTAAGACTGAGCTCTGGTTCATTGAAGTGAGGATTGTTCCGGCGGAAGTCGATATCGTCCAGTTCATCGGCGCTTTTAAGGGCGCCGGTGAGTATTCCCTGCTGTAAAGGACTGTAAACGATTACCCCCATCCTATGCTTTTTGCAGTAGTCCAGTATTTCGCTCTCTATTCTGCGTTCAATCATGCTATAGGGCGGCTCCATGAAAGCTACGGGGTGAATCGGCTGAAGCTTGTCCATCTGCTCGATGGTGAAGTTAGATACGCCGATATAGCGGACCTTGCCCTCTTTTACAAGGTCGCTGCACGTTTGCCAGCCCTCTTCCATGTGCTCGAGCGGGAACGGCCAGTGGACCAGATACAGGTCGATAACATCTATTCCCATCCTTTTCAGGCTCGATTCGCACTGAGCCCTTACGCTGGCTTCGTGGAGTTCGAATGTAGCTTTGTTGTCCTTGTCCCAGGTCGACCCGCACTTGGTGCATATAATTGGTTTTTCCGGCAGCTTCTTTAGCGCCATGCCGACCACTTCTTCGGAGTGGCCCCGCCCGTATGTTGGAGCGGTATCCAGCCAGTTTATTCCGCGTTCGACGGCGTCGATGATGGTATCTACGGATGCCTGGTCATCCTGCGGTCCCCAGCTCATTCCGCCGAAGGTGGAGCCCATCGGCCATGTGCCCAGACCGATGGTTGAGAGGTATATATCGGTAGCACCCAGTTTTCTTTTGTTCATATTATTCTCCTGTATCGAATCTGCAGACTATGTGGTAGGGGTCAGTTCTATGCCTATCCTGCGGCGGGCTTCGTCGACGGTGGCTATGTCCCTTCCCAGGCTCCTGGCGATATCGGCAACCAGTTTCACTGTATCGGAAGCTCTCTGAGATATGTCATCCCGATGAGGGTACAGCCAGAACTGGTCCTCCAGGCCTACCCTGATTAGTTCGATGCCGTAAAGCATGCCGATAACCGCCACCGGCAGCCAGTTTCTGCCTGCCGGGTGTAAGGCAAGGAACGTATCGTCGGGCAACGCTTCCCGGAACATCGATATATTATTGATAGTCTGGATGTAGGACCACGGGTCGGAGAAAATCTGGTCGTCGTTGTGTTTGCCCATCTGTATGGCTACCCAGTAGGGGCGCCACCTGGCTAAATCGTTATCGAACAGCACCCTTCTGAACTTGGGGAAGGAGAACGACTGCATGGAGAACATGGGTTTGACGCCGTTCGCTTCCATAAACTCCGTGCCTATCTGGGCGGCGTCGGTGGACATGACGCACTTGTCGGTGTAGGCGGCTTCCGTCATTATCAGTGCCGACTGGACGTCCCGGTTGCCGATACCTTTAGCTTTACCCACGTCCAGATACTCCCGGGTCAGGGTGATGTAATCAACATCGCGGCTCTTGGAGAGGTCGAATGTCCAGCTATGATGGGCGGTGATGAAGTCTACCTCTTCGAATGCCAGGTCCATGATTGAACTGAGTAGTTCGGCGTGGCGTCTTATGCCGTCTGGCGTACCAAGCGGCGGACCGAAACCGGTTTCAGGTTCTCTGGGATGAGTGTGGATAACCGTTGCCCCGGCTTTCACGCACTCTATAATAGCTTCAGCCTGCCCTTCTATGGTAGTAGGGGGCAGGCCTTCTATTCCTCGCTCTTCCCACCAGGAGGTCGGCAGCCACCCGGGGATTGCCGCTTCGATAACCAGTTTCTTATCCATGGTGGGAATCTTGGGTTCGTGTATAACGGGAAAGTCTTCTTCCCAGTGGGTTTTTCGCCGTCCTATTATCCTCTCTATCGTGTCCTGCATGGATAGCCCTCCTCATTACATTTACAGCTCAAAATACGGGTATCACGGACTGTATAAGTGACAATCAGTAGGTAATTATTTAACATTATTCGATAATACTTGTCTATAATTATACTCAGCTTTGTTGACCTGTCAGTCTCACCATCTCGGCGACGTTATCCAGATTTTCCAGATTCTCCGCCATCTCGACCATTTTTTCGGCATTATCCCTGCGGACTGTCTGTGAGTAATCGACCTGCTCCATGAATTTGGCGAGCAGCTTTTCACGGGACATTGGATTTGAGGGGTCGCCGGATGCTACCCGGACATACTCCGAAAGTATACGCCCGTCTTTCATGGTTAGTTCGAGTTCGACGCCTTCTTCTCGGTCAAGTCCTGCCAGCTCTATCTTGCCAATCAGCTCCTGCACTCTGGGGTCGCGTATAAATTCCTCCGTATAATCTTCGTTGGCAGCGCGGTTTCTTACCAGGGCGCTGGCGACGGAGTACTTATAGCTGAAAAGTGCGTCACCGGTGGGGTAGTCCCCAATCTTGTAGGGTTTGGCGTAATGCGCCGCTGTGGCAACGGGAGAGGTGCGTAAAACCGCCTTTTCTATGTCATCGGTGTTGATATCATTATTGCGGACAAGCGCCAGGGCTGCTTCTATGGGGGCATGGGTAGGTCTGCCGCCGGGATATGGCTTGAAGGTGACCTCGACGTGGTATTTCTTACCCAGGTTATCGGTAACCCTTTCGGCGTGGTCGCAACTGGCAAGCCCGCGGTACATACCGCTGCGCTCGCCGAAGAAAGCGTCCGGTATGCCTATCCAGCCGGCTTTAGCAAGCTGGGCGGCATTGATTCCGCTGCGGGCTTCCGTCCCCTGATTAAGCTTGCCGAAGGTACTGGCTCCCTCCCACAGGCCGAACGGGCTGCCTGCCGCCATGCTGGTGGCTATACCGAAGGCGTTCCGCAGTTGAAAGGCGTTCAGACCAAGCAGACGTCCGGCAATCGCCGTTGCTCCGAATACGGGAACCGAACCTCGCGAAGGCGGAAACCCGCGGGGCGGACCGAACTCGTTTCCCGGGGGTCCCTGGCCGGGAAGAGGACGGTCTATAGCGATATGGAGTCTTGCCGCAAGGTCGTCACCCACCACAAGGGAGGTAATTAACTCCTTACCGCTCACGCCCCTGTATTCAGCCAGAGAGACGGCTGTCAGCACCGTCGTCTCGCTGACATGGTTGGCAAACCGCTTGCCGTCGATAATCAGTGTCAACGGACCACGGTCGAAACCCCGGCAAAGGGCGCAGTTTACCATAGCCACATCGTGTACCGGACCCTTTGCACCGTCGGAAATAATAGTTGCCTCAGACCTGCCTCCCCAGCTTTTTACCAGTTCTATGAGTTCCGTGTTGCCGCTAGCCCTGACACCGCCTATAGCGCAGCCGATGGTATCGAGAATGCGCATTTTAGTGTTTTCTATCGTCTCCTGCTCGATATCCTCGAAGCGTGTATTCAGGACATTAGCCGTTAACGCTTCGATAACCCGGCTATCGTCTGTTTTTCCATTACTCAACTCAGCACCGCCTTTTCAGTGAATGTTACAGCTCGATAGCTAACTAAATTTCAATTACTTTTCCCGTGATACCGCTGGCGGCATCGGATACCAGGAATGTCACCAGGTTGGCTATATCCTGGGTTGTGGTCAGCCGCCTCAGCGGCTGTCTGGCTGCCATATCCTCGGCTACCTTGGGGTCCATGGTAGCATGAGTCCCGAAGTTGGTCATTACCATCGTAGGCTGGAGACAGTTTACGTTTATTCCCGAGGGTCCCACCTCCAGTGACAGGCACTTGGTGAAGGATATAACTCCGGCTTTAGCCCCGGCATAAGAACTGGAACCGGGCATGCCGGACAGGGCGATTCCGGTTGAGAAGTTTACAATCTTTCCGTAATGCTGCTCTACCATGCCGGGCAGGACTGATTTAGCGCAGTACATCGACCCGAGGAGGTTTACGTTTATGTCTCTCTGCCACTTTTCCTCGGAGGCCTGGAGAATAGGTCCTGCGCCGGCAGTCCCGCCGGCAGTGTTTATCAGGATGTCTATCCTCCCGAATTCCTCCAACGCTGCTTTTACTGTTTCCTTGACGACATCGCTATCAGATACATCCAGTTTATAGGCGACTGCCTTACGCCCCAGGGCGTTTATTTCATCGGCGATTTTTTGAGCTCCTTCTATATCCATATCAGCCGAGATTACGTCGCACCCTTCCTGTGCCAGGTTCAGGGCTATATCCTTGCCCATGCCTATCTGGCTGCCGGTCCCGGTTACCATCGCTACTTTGTTTTTAAGGCCCAGTTCCATTATTACCCCCTTATATTTTTTAAAGAAATTGTTTCTCTTTACGGGTTCTCTGAATACATGTTGGATAAATGGTATTCTATCACTTAATACCTGTTTATAAAAGCAAGTTGAAGTATAAAAGGCTCTATTTGCATTTGGTTGTTTATTATTACCTATCCCCTGTGTCCCTTCATCCGCCATAGGCGGACTCAGGATGAACCCTTCAGGGTGAACCTTCAGGATGAACCCTTCAGGGTGAACCTTCAGGATGAACCCCTTTCCTGCCAGTACCACCGGCATCGGCTGAGAGGCTTTCCTGGCAGGAAAGGGGGATTAAGGCCTGCCCGCCGTCCGCCTTAGGCGGACTTCGGCAGGCGGGGGGTGAGTATATATATCAACCAAAGCCGAGTAAGACCATATAAATGATACAGTCCGGTTTATGATAATATGATATTTTACAATCTTGACACTGTACACTCGCCGCCTTTATACTTGTCGCACAACACTTCTCCTCTTCCTTTTTAAATGAGGTCGATGACGTATAAAAATTGCCTTGTTTTCTTGTTATTGAGCCTGTTACTCACAGGCTTGTTTTCAACAGGTTGTGGTGCGGAATCGGTCGGCTTCCCGGACCCCAGTCTGGAAGCGATTATCAGGCTCGAAATTGGAAAATCTGAAGGTTTGATATACCCGTGGGAACTGGAAGGGGTCTACGTTCTTGAGAGCAACACTGAAAGTATTCTGGAGAGTACCGATGCCGGCGGATTGATTGCCGACCTTACCGGGCTGGAGTATTGTACGAATCTGATGACTCTTGACCTCGGCCAGAACCAGATAAACGACCTGTCACCGTTAGCTTCATTAACCGGTCTTCGTACACTGAGATTGTTCGGAAACCAGATAAGTGATATTTCACAGCTGGAGTCACTTAATATCCTCGAAACACTGGACCTCGGCAATAACCATATAGTCGATATATCGAAGCTTGAGTCTTTAACCAACCTTAGCTTCTTAAACCTCTACGCGAACCAGGTGAAGGATGTGTCTCCACTGGCATCACTTACCAATCTTACCGAGCTGTACCTGACTAATAACAGGTTGAGCGATATATCACCGCTGGCTTCGCTTACCGGTCTTGAAGTTCTGGACCTCGGTATAAATCAGATAAGCGATGTCTCGGCGTTAGCCCCTATGGTCGGTCTTAGATATCTGAATCTGGGTCAAATGGTGCCGCAGGGCAGGTTTTTCAGGAGTATCGACCCGCCGGGGACTTCGAATCAGGTGTATGATATTACTCCTCTGGCAGCACTCACCAATCTGGAGACACTTAATATCAGTGCAAATTATGTGAGCGATATTACACCGCTCGCTTCACTGGTTAAAATCAAACAACTCTACCTGTACTCGAATAAAATAGTCGATATATCCCCGCTGGCTTCGCTCGTGTACATGACAAACCTCGACCTCCGTTCGAATGAGATAGTCGATATATCCCCGCTGCTCGGCTGCACGAGTCTGGAAGAACTTTCCATCATTTCGGAAAATCCGTTAAGCGAAGAATCTTTGAATGTAATTCTTCGGCGGCTCAAAGACGAAAACGACGTATCGGTTTACAGGTAGTTCTGTGCATCCCTATTAATCACTTGCGTTTGCACAACAGAGTTCTCGCTATGCGGGGTTAGAAAGTTTAAGGTAAATGGAAGAAACGATACAGTACGAAAAGCTACGCCATGAAAGAGAGTCCTACAGGATTTTTACCCGGGAAGGCAGTAACGACTACTGGGCATATACTATCTGCGGCGGCTGCT
>CAZCMK010000018.1:0-6851 GCA_964499775.1 uncultured Dehalococcoidales bacterium
CGGGTTACTGCATTATTGATTTGACGGTTTATTTTATTTCTGATATACCGTCAACCCCCAATTGCCTGTTGACTTGAATGAGAAGATAGTTAATAATTGGGCTGGAGTTAACAGATAATCGCTGTGAAAAAATGAGAGCAAGATATAGCTATCTCCTGGCTTTTCTATCGGGGATTCTACTCTTCTTGAGCTACCCTCCATGCAACCTCGGATTTCTTGCCTGGTTTGCCTTTGTTCCTCTGATGCTTGCTACCTACTATGAGACAAGAGCAAAAAGGATGGGCAAATTAATGGCTATAACAGCTCTTTGCATTTCTCCGCTATTTGTCTGGATGTATAACGAAATCGATGCTTTCCTCCCGGCTGTTGTCGCCTGGCCCGCAGGCGTGGTTATTGCCATCTTCATGGGCATGTATGTACTTGAACTCCCCTTCGATAACTGGAGACCCAAAAACCTGCCGGGACGTGGACTCAGTTATTTGCCTTCATCAACAATGATTTTCATTGTACCGGTACTTGCCGCCGGCTGGGAATTCCTCTTAATGAATATCCCCGTGGTTATGAAAATCTGTGGTGCCCTTGGCTTCTTTTCTATCTCAAGAACCCAGTGGTTGTATCCCCCGGTACTGCAATTAGCTTCATTCACAGGGATGTATGGACTTACCTTTCTATTACTGCTGGTCAACTCTGCTCTTGCCTGGGGGATAATCCACTATAAAGAAACAAGACGAATATCCATACCAGCCATTGCGGTGCTGGTCATATTCTTAGCGATTTTTACCATCGGTTGGATTAGCATTCCGGAATCTGCCGGTGGTGATGTTAATGTGGCGATTATCCAGGCTAAACCATCGGAGATGGAGAAACAATCCATAGATGAGCTTTACACTGCTATAACCAGAGACTCTCTGAAGTACGAGCCAGACATAATCCTGTGGCCGATATGGATGCAGTATGACCCCATTGAGCCGATGGGACCCTCTGCCAGGGAACATGTTGATTTCAGCACCGGGCACGGAGTATATCTAATTGATGCTGAAAATATAGTGTCTCCTGATGGAAATATCTGGGATTATGATGCCCTTTATCTATTTCCTCACGTATTTGATGGTTTCATTCCCTTTAACCCCGATAAGATTCTGCCACGAATACATGGTCTCGACACCGATTTTGGAAAGATAGGTATTTTGTTGTGTATGGAGTCTGCATCCACCATACCGGCAAGGCAATTAGTCGATGACGGAGTACAGTTTATTGCTACCACCTCCGCTGATAGACCGGTAATCGGTGCCTTCCAGGGGTTAATCGGTGGAAATCTGGCTTACATTGCTGTGGAGCACAGAATCTACACCGCTCTATACTTCGGTCACGGGGGATCGGTAGCGTTTGACCCTTACGGGCGGAAGATAGAAGATATGGCTCCGGAAGAAGAGATAATAGTCAGTAGAATCGCCTTCACCGGTAAGGGTACGTTTTATACAAAATACGGTGACATATTTGGTTTTATAATTACCGGTTTACTGGTACTGATGATAGGCTCTAATCTAATTTTAAAGCGGAAAAGTCCGTTTAAATATTGTAAAAAGTGCCTGGCACAAATCCCCAAAGACAGTGAGACCTGCGAGCACTGTGGTGCCGGTAAGAAAAAACCGCCTTTATGGAAACGAATATTATTCCATGAGTACTACGAGCATATAGACCGCTACAAAGGGGAAAAATAACCAGAGCTCAAATAACACAATCGTCTGTTTTGCTTTATTAAATTATTTAGTATCCGGTAAGATTTTTGTAGAATCAGGTGAGATAATCAATGTCCAGAGAGAGTATCTACAAACGTTACGAGCGTGCTTTTACAGCGGGTTCGGCAGGTGATGAATACGCCTACTGGTTTGTGTTTTGCCGAAACAGACTTTTAGTTACGCCGGATGAGCTTCGAATTCCGTATGTAAAGGGTCTGGAGGAACTGGGTATTTCCCCCTTAAGAACGCAGTATCTCGGCAGAATGGACGGACACCCGTGCTATTCGGCTGAGGTTCCTCCGGATACCGTTGCTCTCGAGGGGATGTCTTTCGAAGAGATGATGTCGCTGTACGGCGTCCTGGAGGAAGATATATACCTCCTGGCGGGTAAAGCTGTCCAGATAGTAAGCTGGGACCAGACGCACCAGTATTGCGGCAGGTGCGGTAGTGAGACGGAAACAGACCCGGGGGAGAGGGCAAAAAAATGTCCGGTATGCGGTTTCACGAGTTACCCCCGCCTTTCTCCGGCGGTAATAATCGCCGTCTTAAAGGATGATAAAATCCTTTTAACGCAGTACTCAGCTTTCAGGGGTAACATGCACACCATAATAGCCGGTTTCGTCGAACCCGGTGAAACCCTCGAAGAATGTGTGAAAAGAGAGATATTCGAGGAAGTCGGCGTAAGGGTAAAGAATATCAGGTATTTCGGCAGTCAACCCTGGCCGTATCCCAATTCGCTGATGATTGGTTTCACTGCCGAGTATGAAAGCGGCGAGATAACGGTAGATAAAGAAGAAATTTCGCACGCCGGCTGGTACGGCGCGGATAACCTTCCGGAACTGCCCCCGAAGCTGAGCATAGCCAGAGAGATTATCGACTGGTTTGTCCGGAACAATTCCGGCAAGGTCGGCTAGCCGGGCTTTTCTATCAGCATCGCCCAGTTGGTGAATACGGTTCGGGGAATGGATGATTTCTCGATTACTCTAAAACCGAAATGCTCGTACAGCCCGACGTTTTTCTCCTCCATGGTCTCAAGATAGCATGGTAAACCCTCTCCATCTATTCTGGTCAACATCGGTCCGAGCAGCTTTCCTGCGTAGCCTTTCCCCTGGTATTGCGGGTCAACGCCTATTACCTGTAAAAACCAGTGCCGGTAGGGTACAAGACGCTTATGCACGGCGTCTATATACTCGCCGGTGTGCTTCATCTTACCCGCTCCTTCCTTACCCAGCCCGAATATTACCGATAGCGGAACGGAGCGTAGTAACCGCAGGAATGTCATGGGATATTTATCGGAAGCTAACCAGGCGGCAATGCCTTCCAGGTCCGGAGATGTTGCGTAAACCTCCCCGTACCGGATTGTATAGCTAATCATACTGTGAAAGAAGTAGTGTCCTATCTTATCCCTTGCCGGCTCGTCGGGATAGTAATACCGGAGTAACGGGTAGTTATGAAATGCCCGGTTCAGCACCGCTGCTGCCGGTTTAGTATGGGTCTTATTCAACCGCAGGAGGTCTTTTAAGTCGCTATTCATAAATACGCCCCGGTTATAAGGCAAAAGGGGGCACTTCAGAGAAGTGCCCCCTTTTTTGATGTACTTTTTCAGCTAAACTGACTTTATGGTTTTAGGTTTAGTAACCCATCTCCGCTTTCATATCCTGGTCAACCCATGTATACCACGGCCAGATAAATGCTAACCAGCCTACAGAATTCTCGCCGGAGTAGTTCTTCAGCCAGGGCCACCAGAGGGTGTAGGTAGGATACCTGGGTGTCGGGATTATCCATGCATCTTTAAGCAGGTGTTTCATAAGCTCTCTGGTTTCCGTCATGGCCGCATCCAGGTCTGTTACGGCAGCCTCGAGCATGTGGTCTGTCGCGTCGTTAACAAATGGGTCGTTGATCTTACTGAAGTTACTCGAGGTCACCCCGGTATAACCGGCTACCTCGGGCCAGGAAGACGGAGGAGGTATGTTGGCCACTACCATTTCTTCATAAGCATAACTGTTCAGGATACCCCAGTAGGCACCGAAATCCTGGACATTAAACGTCAGGTCAATACCCACCTTGGCCCACTGGTCTTTGAGTATCGAGTAGTAATCGACACTGTCCTGAGTCATCAGTATCTCGGCTGGAAAGCCTGAGGGGTAGCCGGCATCAGCTAAAAGTTGCATAGCTTTTTCGGGATTGTATACATATAGCTCTTTAATCTCATCGGGGCAGTCAGGGTCGTCAAGACCGAGGTAGAGTTTTTCGTATCCCTTCTGATACCAGTAAGGCCAGGTCAGGATTTGTCCGAGACCATTGTATAAACCTTCGTTTATCGTGTTGAAGTCTGTAGCCATCATCATTGCCCGGCGGACGTTGACATCAGCATATGGTGTTCCGGGGAAGTCTGTCCTCATACCCAGCAAGGGGATAGCCATCAGGCCGCCCACTGCTTCCATTAATTCCGGATTTTGCTTAACCATAAGAGCTCTATCTTCTATTGAAAAGTTACCCATCTGGTCGAGCCTGCCAGTGCGGAAGGCAGCTTGCTGGGTAGATAGGTCTTGTATGAGGAGATACTTGATTTTATCCAGGTACGGTAACTGGTCGCCCATTCCCGGACCCACCGGGTTCCTCTGCCAGTAATTGGAGTTCCTTTTTACCGTCGTCATGTTACTGGGAACGTAGTCCTCAATCATGAATGGCCCGGCGCCAACGGAGCACTGCCAATCGGTCGCCGATTCAGCCTTGTATATCTCGTCCACCTCCGGCGGGAATATCTGGCTTCCATCGCAGAGGAACATCACTCCATTTAGAAGTTGCGCTATGGGAAAAGTGTACGAAATCTCATTCGGTCCGACTTTTTCTCCATGAATACCCCACATCCAGGGGAAAAACAGATGGATAAAGGCTCCGGGGTGGGCTCTCTCGTCATTTATACGCATATCGAGGTTCCAGAGGACATCATCAGCGGTTACTTCCCGACCGCCGACCAGACGGCTGGCTTCGAGATTCGGGTCATAGCTGTAGTGTATCCCCTCTTTTACCTTTATATATACGGTGCCTGTTTCTCCTCCAGCGTCGGCTTCCCAGCGTATGTCCTCGGCGAGGTAGTATGCTTTCATACCGCGAAGGTTAGTGCTGGTTTCCCAGCCGACATCTCCTGTTCCGTATCCGCCGGCGTAACCCTTTGCCCAGTCGCCGTTCCAGAGCCATTCGTTACATTGCTGGATGGGAGCCGACGCCGCAAGCGACCACGGAAGGAAGTCGTTCACGTCCAGCGTCATGGCTAGCGTAATCGAGCCTCCGTATTGTGGTTTGTCAGAAGGCGCAGCCGTTTCTTGTGTCACTTCTTCTTTTGTTGTCTCTTCGGCTCCTACCGTGACTGTCTGCCCTGTTCCCTCTTCCGTTACTGTTCCTCCGGTTTCCTCAGCCCCGCCGCAGGAAGCCATTACCAGCGATAACACCATCAGACAACTTACCAGCAACCATAGCATCTTTTTTGTCATTCAGGTTCACCTCCTTTCATAATTTGAAAACACCTGTTATGACTGGTTTTTTATAATCCCTGAATATACTATTCTTTACGTTTATATGATATCACCTCCTTGACCGGCCCCGATGCTAAGCCCGATTGCCTCCGGGTTCCGTTTACATGAAGAGTACTGTTGGTACTGAAGCTGAGGTAAGCTGTCAGACCTCAGCACACTGGGTTCACCCGGTGGTATAAGCTTAACCTGGCTTCGTATTATTTCATTATCGTCCTTCTATATATTTCCTGAGAAATTGTAGGATTTTGTTAGTGGTCTGTCCCGGATGAATATAAAAAGGACACCATCTACCGCAACCTAATTGGCGATTCCAAGTGTCCTTCGTGTCATCATATTCACCTCCCTGTAGAAGAAGGTACAAGATGATAGGATTTACCCAATCACTTCGTACACGTGTTTGGATTGAAGTGTAAATCTTTTTAATGATATTGTCAATGCTCTTAATGGTCTTTCTGAATATTTTCGATACCGTGCGGTGTCATTTATTGAAATCAGATTTGTTTGTGGTATACTTTCTACCAAATCGAGCACAAGCGGAGGTTAAAAATGGAAGTTATAGAAGCTATTCTGGCAAGGCACAGTGTGCGTGATTTCAGCCCGGAGACTGTTCCCAAAGAAACCGTAATGGAGATACTGGACGCAGCTACCCGCAGCCCGTCCGGCGGCAATAGCCAGCCGTGGGAAGTCTTTATTGCCACCGGGGAAACTCTGGAAAAGATTCGCCGGATATATAAGGAACGTGCAGAGACCGGAGCCGCTGCTCCCGGGAGGCCGGGCGGTGCCGGAGGACCTCCTCCTCAGCCTGAGTATATTAGAGAGCGTATGACCGTAATCAGGAACGAACGGTTTAAGTTGCTCGGATTGGATCCGGACGACCCGGAATCCGGCAAGGTCTTTATGGAATGGGGAGCCAGACTTTTCGGTGTACCCGTAATGGTTATAGTCTGCATGGATAAAGCTCTATCATCTAATCTGGATTTGGGTTTGTTTATTCAGACCGTCTGCCTGGCGGCGCAGGGCTATGGAGTCGATTCCTTTATTGCCGGAGCCTTCGTATCGCACCAGGACGTTCTCCGCCGGGAGCTGGAAATCCCCGACGAACTTAACATAATCACCGGTATCGGGCTCGGCTATCCCAATCAGGATGCTATCATCAATACATACCACAGTCCACGCCGCCCGATTGAAGAAGTGGTGAGGTATAAAGACTGAAGATAATTGGAGAGATTGGGAATAAATACGGTAAGAGAGTGGTTGAGCTCGACGAAGATAGAGAAAAGAGCGCCCGCCTCAGGCGGGCGCTCTTTTTACATAAAGTTATACCTTTTGGCTAAATAAGCTGTAACTAATGCCAGGCGTCTATGCTGAAGGCTGCACCGTGACCGCCGCCGAAGCGGTGGCACGTCTCTTCATCGCCGCCGCAGATGAGTACGAGGTTATTACGCGGAGAATTACCGCCGGCGGGTACCATGTAGTCGGGGTCGAGCTCCAGCCAGGGTTTACCCGAGGTCCTTTCAATCGACCTCCAACCATTGGTTGCAAAATCAGGCGCCCCCCGCATCCTGTACTGTTTCAC
>CAZCMK010000018.1:6951-27778 GCA_964499775.1 uncultured Dehalococcoidales bacterium
GCGCGGTAGACGCCGGGCATAAAGTGCTGGCCCATTCCGAACGAACCAGGATGGGTGGTCATTATAATGCTTTCGTCCTTTTTGTATCCGTACTCTTCATTCAGACCTTTCCATTCTTTAGGGAGTCCGTCGGCATATTCGGCGATGCAGAAACCGCCGTTAACGGCAGGATTGTCTCCCCAGTTGCTGGTAACGGTTAAGGTTGGAATAGCCCCGCCGAGATTACGCCACATCAGGTTGCAGGTACGGGCAATAGTCTTATTAGCCGGGTTCCCCGGACCGAGCAGACCGAACCCGAAGTTCATACCTATCTCCTCGGCGATAGGACCGCTGACGATGAACCCCTGGCCGTCGCGGCCGTCACCGGTGCCGGCCGACGCTTCGGCGATAGCCAGTACCACCGGCAGGTATTCGGGCTTGCATCCCGCCATCACAGCGTTTACGGCCACCTGTTCAACAGTAGCTGTTCTCCTCATCGGCATATACCTGACCGCGTCGCCTTTCTTCATCATCGGTTCACTCCCGATTGCTTCCGGCGCCACGTACCCTTCCATGTCTTTATGAAGGGTTATCAGCTCCTTGGGGTCGTGGCTGGTGCCTTTCAGCATCGCCTCCACCCGCTCTTCGGTCGGTACCACAATCGGGAGTCCGTCGGTATACCTGGCATACGTGGCATTGAGCAACCCGGGAAGCTTCTCTGCCTGCATGTATAACTCCTCTGCTTCTTCGAGAGTACCCTCGAAGAGTATCCTCGGCTCCTGGGGTGACCACATGCCGGTTTCTTTTTCCTCCGCGGTCAGAGGTCGGGTCAAGCCGTCGAACATAGAATCGAGGAAGCTGTCGACATCCGCCGGCCCGCGCATGGTTCGTGAGCCGTGTATATACCTTAGCTTGGGAACGCCGATTGTCAGGGCTTCCTGCTTTAAGAATTCATCCTGGTCATCGAAACCGATTAGTACCGTAGGGATACCAGCTCTTTCCAGGTCTGCCAGATAAGGCAACTGCCTTCTTATGGCATTGTGTCACCAGCAGACCCCGAGAATCGTTCCGTCGGTAGTCTTCATCTCTTCTTCGGATATCCGGTTAGGGTCGATACCGTACGTTTTCTTTACCGTCCAGTTTATATTGGTGTATTCGGCTTTCAGCTTCCTCTCAAGGGGTATGGTGATATCCGGTTCTCCGCAGATACTGAGATGAATGGTCTTGCCGTCCAGTGAGTCGAGACGCGGCGCCAGTGGAAAGGTGTTTACCGGCACCTGCATTCCTGCTGGATTTAAACATTTATATATCTTGCGTCCTTCTGCCATTGCTGTACTCCTTTACTCGTTAATTAATAAAAAAGTTTAATGGTATCTATAAGGCTTGTCAATTTTCCAGATATACTCCTGGTGAAATAGAAAAAGGGGAGCGTTATCACTCTCCTTTGTTTCTGATATAATCTTGAAAACAGGTGACCGGATGAAGAAAAGAAGAGTAATAAGGGTATTACTGGTAGTAGGTATTTTCTACTTTTCCTTTTTGGTGCTGGACAGGTCTCTATCTGTTATCTACGGGTTTAATTTCCAGCCTTACGGTCCGGGTATGCCACCAAAAATAAAATAATCGCCTATTTCGAAGATAATTTGCCGGAACAGACGGTTTCTTTAGTGGGTTGCTAACCTAGCCACTGTTTGAGAGAGGATGATATATTATCATAAAGTCCAGCTAAGTCAGATTCTTCAACCTCTATGTTAAGAGCCTTTAAGAAAGATATGTCCAGTTCCGTCCGCAGTTGTTTACCTGTGCCGTTACTGCTGTATTGTTCCGGGATTCGCCCAAGGTCCTTGTCCCGAAAATCGTCAAAGATTGAGGCAAGAGCCTTAATCTTATCTTGACTTAAAGAATCTATATCTAACACTGGGAGTAATCGCCAGTGAGATTGATTAAGGCTGATAAAACCACCACGAGTTTCTTCTCTACTTCCTAATATAGTAAGAATCCCCCAAGTGCTGTTAAACCATATACACAGGGCTTTGATTCTATCATTGTCTTCGTTCTTCAGGCGTGTCGCATAAAAGATATTAGATATTATTCGTTCATCAGAAAGCAAAGATATTATATGGGTAGTCTCAATCCAAATCCTGTTTGGTAATAATAGGCTACCAGCTTTTTCATTATAGATATTTTTCGCGGTTTCAATTCTAGGTATTACATAAGCATTAGGTGACGTACTCATTGTTTGCCGTTGTTCTTCCTCGCCGCCATGTAGAACTCTCATACTACCAGGAATGGGTTCTTTAACTATTTCGAATGTATCGGTAAACCTATGTCTATCTACACCGATAGAAGAAATTAGATTATTCAGCCTGGTTAATGGTAACTTTCCATCCGTTTTACCAATCTTAATGGTTCCAGATAAGAGACTGGTAATTTCATCCTGAAGCTCAATATTGGGCAAGAATACGAATCTTCCCCAGTTATCCACGTTATCTAATAGTTCATGCCGTTTTACAGTTGTAAGAAAAGCCATGCTGTTGCCAGCCTCAATGTAGTTGCCTTCTCTGTTGTCAATCCGGTTTGCGAGAGCAATAGCTTCGATACTCGTATGTGGTTTTTTAAGAATCGTGATAAAGGTAGTTTCTTCGTTGTCCGAGTGTTTATCAGTCCTATCAGCCACAAACATGCACTCGCTCAGGCTTGTAGATTCTGAAAAGTTATAATTATCTGGATCATAACTAACAATGACGTATCTCAAATGGTATTTAGCAGCCAGTAAAACTCGCCCTAGAAACCACGATATGCCGCTTAAAAGACCTTTAGGTAGGACGAAACAAATCTTCCCATCTTGCTTTAATCTCATATCTGCAAGATACAGGAATAATATAGCCTCACCGGCTTGCCAAATCTGCATATAAGGATTGAAATCAGGGTCATTCAGAAGTATCTCAAGATTTGTGTCTTTAAGGAGCGTTCTGGCTGTTCCCTCAAGGCTTCGCCTGGCTTCATCCCTTACGTTTTTGTAATCTTTGAGGACTTCTGAACGTATATGTTCATCCCCCATAAAACCAAACATCCCACCGCCTTCTTTACCACCCCTTCCGGTTGTCCTGGCAAAAGGCGGGTTCATAACAATCAGGTCGAAAGGCTCCAGGTTAAGAAGTTTATTCATTAAGTCTTTAGTTTTTCTCTTCTTCTTTATACCTATCTCTGTTACCTGCCCCATCATCTCTGAGAATTTGGGTGTGCCTCTGGCAAGTTCCAGAGAGCCAAGAGAAACACTATCATCTTTTTCTCTGTAGCCGAGAGGCATCGTGTAAATAGATGAAAACTCAGGTATGGGTGTCTCAGGACTGTGTAGGGCAAGGTTTAGTGCCGTAATCTGGGTAGCATATTCAAGAACGTCAAAAGCATAACAGGAGCTAATAAACTGGGAATGAAAGTCAGTTTCAATTTCATTCGGATTCCTATCTGTGCCTGTTTGCAGTAAAGTCATACGGTACTGAGAATTTGCGGCACTATATGCTGCCACAAGCAGGGTACCACTGCCACATGCAAAATCTGCAATTCTGGAAAGTCTGGCTTTAGACAGATACAAGAGAAGATAGGCAGCAGGGATTTGCGTATAAAAAGTAGCCAGTCCTTTTTTGAGACTCCAGCTTCCCACTACTTTGTGGTAAACCTTGCCAGCTAAATCTCTTCTCAATAATGACTTTTTTGAAGCTATATTACTGGCTAAACTCACAAGACGGGTAAACAAAGTAGGTAATAAAGGATAAGATTTTAACATATCCCGTATAGCTTCAAAGATGGGTTCGTAGTCTATCTCAAGAATGTCACGAGTAGCTTTGGTTATAGCCTTTTGCGGGTCTGTTGCATACGATAGGTTTTCAAGCGAGTCAAGATTATGAGTATATCTGATTGATTCGTAATATATAGAACTGAGGAGAATAGCTAGGACTGATTGAGCGAATATAGCTTCCTTGATTTTACCCGGTTCACCAATAGAAAAACCATATAGTTCATATAGAACATCGTGAATATTTTGAGCAATAGTTTCAGATTTATTATGGAATGATAGTGTGTCAACGAAACTCTGTATCAGGTCATCAACCTCTTCCTCTACTTCCTTTATACTCTCTTCACTGATAATGAATTGACTTATTTCCTGGATAAGAGTAGTAAGAACGGGAAGACTAACCTCATGCCATTCATCGACAGGTTTTGCTATTACATTTTTCTGGTACAGGATTTGAAAAAGCGTACCGGATATATCTTCAGGTACTATTACTCTGACCGATAGCAAGCCATTTAACAGCTGTGTTTTTATCTGTTGTTCGCTCATTTGCTGAGGAAATGTTTGAGGGTAATATATGGCTATGCCAACATCTGCGGTTAGTTGTTCAATCCGTTTGTTGGTATCCTTCTCAGCGTCCTTTTTATCATAAGAGCCTTCCAGAACGATAGCTATTCCCTGGTGATAAACTACGACATCTTTTCGGCCTTTACCAATAAACTCAGACCTTGAGACAATCCCTTGCTGTTCAAGTAGCTCAGATAGGATTATATTTAACCGGCTCTCGTAGGCTTGTGTCATAATCGACATAATATACTAACTATATGAATTGGTCAATATTACAGGTTGTTAGCAAGGACTGTGAATCAAAAAAGGGGAGCGTTATAGCTCCCCTTTGTTTTACTTTTGATGAAGGCGATGAACCATCAGACTTCCAGGCAGTTCTCCCACAGCCCGTGTATGTTACAGTAGGAAAGGGCGCAGAAAGCCTTGAAGTCCGCCACCGGCACCTGGAACTCGGCGGTTGGATACGTGTATGTGGGGGCGAACGTAGCCCTGCCGAGGTTTATCACCTGCCCGTCTTTCTTCACTCCGTATAATTCCAGCCAGTCGATATGGTGTTCCATGGTACTGGGGTGCGGAGTCTCTTTGCCAACATATACGCGGACGGTGCTCTCACCTACCTCGATATCCGGGACATGCTTTTCTTTCCCCTCAACCGCCGCGTCTTTCAGTATATCCTGGATTTTCATTATTCTCCTCCTGAATGATTTTTATTACCTAATAATTTTCAACCATGAGTTCGTAGTAGCTCTGCGGGTAATCGCAGGCGGGGCATTTCTCCGGAGCTTCGAGGCCTTCGTGGATATAACCGCAGTTACGGCATTTCCACCTCACCACCTTGTCTTTCTTGAAGACCTTTCCTTCCTTCACGTTCTTCAGCAGAGCCAGGTAACGTTTTTCGTGATGCTCCTCCACCTCCGCTACTTCTTTAAAGAAATCGGCAATTTCAGTGAACCCTTCCTCGCGGGCCACCTTCTCGAATCCGGCATACATATCGGTCCACTCGTAGTGCTCGCCGTCCGCAGCCGTTTGCAGGTTTGCCGCGGTATTCCCGATTCCTTTGAGGAATTCAAACTCTCTCCTGGCGTGTTCTCTTTCATTCTCTGCCGTCTCCATGAAAATAGCGGCTATCTGTTCAAATCCCTCTTCTTTAGCGACCGTGGCGAAGTAGGTATACTTGTTACGCGCCTGTGATTCGCCGGCAAAAGCTAAGAGCAGGTTCTCCTCGGTCTTGCTTCCCTTTAACTCCATTCATTCCTCCTGTGTATATTGATATTAAGTATAATTGTTCTCTTTGTGTTTCTCGGCTATAGCCGCCGCCAGGTTATCCAGTGCCTTGAAATCCGCTTCTCTCGGATAGCCCTTGCATATTACGGGGTCGAGTATTTCCACCTTCAGGTTCGGAATCATAGCGGCTAGCTGCTCAACCGTTTTGCCTCCCCAGCCGTATGAGCCGATAATCGAGGCGTATTTGAGATTCGGTCTCAAAGCATTGGCAAGGATGGCAGCATAGGCGACAACAGGATGCGGTCCGGCATGGACGGTAGGCACGCCGATAACAATCGTTGCCGCATCCACCAGAGCCATTGCCAGTTTCCCGATATCCGTTACGGTAAGGTCGAACTGTTTCACCGTGATGCCTTTTTCAGCCAATGAACTAACCAGGTACTCTACCATCCTGCCGGTGCTACCGTGCATGGATATATACGGTAATACCACGATATTCTTTGGCTCGTCGAATAACCAGCTATGATAGGCGTTCATGATGAATTCCGGTTTATCGTACATCGGCCCGTGACTGGGGGCTATGATGTCGATATCGTAGCTTTGCACTTTCTCCAGGTCTTTCTGGATAGTAGTCCGGAAAGGCATCATGATCTCCGAATAGTATCTCTTGGCTGCTTCGTAAACCTGTCCCTCGTCGCTTACGTACATATCCGTCGTGGCGAGGTGGGAGCCGAAGAAATCGCAGGAGAAGAGTATTTTATCCTCCCTTAAATAGGTAACCATCGTCTCCGGCCAGTGTACCCAGGGCGTATGGACGAACTCCAGAGTCTTGTCTCCGAGCGAGATAGTCTCTTTGTCGGCTACCGTGATAAACCTGTCTTCAGGAATCAGGAGAAGGTCGATGAGCATATCCTTGCACTTGGGAGTGCAGACAACTTTCGCCTCAGGATATTTCTCAAGGACCCGGGGGATAGAACCGGAGTGGTCCTGCTCGGCGTGGTGGGCTATAGCGTAGTCGATATTATCGACTCCCAGCCCGGTAAGGTTATCTAACAGCACATGAGCCATCGGCGGGTCGACGCTATCGATGAGCGCCGTTTTTTCGCTGCCCTGAATAACGTATGAGTTATAGCTGGTACCATCGGGAAGCGGTATCAGAGAGTCAAAGAGCCTCCGGTCCCAGTCGATAGCCCCCACACAGTAAATCCCTTTCTTTAACTCTCTAGGTTTCATATTAGTCCACCTCTCTGAATTCGTCCTTGGTTGCGCCGCAGATGGGGCATACCCAGTCGTCCGGCAGGTCTTCGAATGCCGTCCCCGGTTGTATATTATTCTCGGGGTCTCCCTCTACGGGGTCGTAAATGTAGCCGCAAACAGTACATTCATATTTTTGCATTTATGATTTTACCTCCTTTTTCTCTTCTATATAACTCGGGGCTGTCTTGGGCGTGGTGCCCCGTTTTACCTGATGGTAATAATCGTAAGTCATACATATCATATCGCTGAGAATATCGGCATCCACCACCTCGCCGATAAACATCGTGTGAGTCCCAACATCCACCTCTTTGGTTACCTTTACCTCCATATAAGCAACTGTGTAATCCGTAACTACAGGAGCTTCGGTTTTTCCTATCTTGTAATTGATGCCTTCGAACTTGTTTATGTCCCGGCCCGACTTGAAGCCGAAGTTGCCGATGAAGGAGAGAGGCGTGTCCTGGCAGAGAGCGGAAGCGGTGAATACCCCGCTTTCTTTAATATACTCGTGGGTAAGGTTGCTCTTGTTGATACTTACTGCCAGAGCAGGCGGTTCAGAGGTTACCTGAATAACTGTATTGGCAATCTGCCCGTTAATTTTATCTCCTTTGCGGGAGCAGACAACGTATACACCATAGCTTAACTTGTGTAAAGCGTTCGGATTCATCCGGCACCTCTCTTCTAGCCACCGTCCAGAGACGGATGTTCTTTCATTACGAACCAGCCTTCCGGGTCCTTGAGGAATTCATAGTAGTCCAGCAGAATCAGGTAATGCTCCTTTTCCTCGGCTGCCAGGCTTTCATAGAACTCCTTTTCGGCGTCATGGGTGGCGTTTTCTTTCTGTTCGTTGTAGAAATCGCGGGACTCGTTTTCCATATCCATGGCGGTCTGTACGGCGTCGAGTTCGCTGGAAAGCGGCTTTTTATTAGTGTTAATATCTCCGGTTGCTCTGGCGAATATAGTGCGTAATTTTTGCCCGCCGTCAGGCTGGAAATCGGTTTTAGGCCAGCCTTTTTCACTTTCTATAGCGGTATATATCTCTTCGAATTTCCGGCGGTGAAGGTCTTCTTCCCGGGACAATGACTCCAGCAGCTTTTTACCCAGTTCGTTCGTGCTTTCCCGGCTGGCTTTCAGATAGAACTCTTTACCGTCTATTTCCATCTGGATAGCCGTTCGGAGTACCTGCATTGTCTTCTCTTGCTCGCTTGCCATTTCCGAGTCTCCCTTCAAAGGGTATCGTTTTGTAAACAAAGTGTAACGAATGATAGCCCTAAGGTATTATTTTGTCAATATATTTTCGGACTATTTTTACGCGGTTGCCAGTACCTCGCCCCTGAAGCTACTGTTCCCCCATCAGCTCTTTCCATCTCTTTTCGCCAAGGCACTGGCGGGCTGAGGCGCACCAGTCGATACATGAAGGTACCTTTTCCTTATAGACTCTCTCCCCGCACTTCTGGCATTTTATGCTCATCTCATCGGAAAAAATCTCTACCTCGGCGCCGCAGCCGGGGCACTTGTGTACGGATACTCGCAGGTTTCTGAAATCCTGTCCGGGGCATCTCATAGTCATCATCTCACCTCCAGTTCGCAGGCGTGTAACTATTTTCCCAATATTACAATGAATAGGCGTTACTGGATGTGATAAAGGTCATATAGGATAAGAAATTATCAGGTAATGTTAATTATAACACGGGCGTTTTCGGCTATCCCGGGCTTCTCACAGCCTTGACAACCCTGTCCCTGCTTAATTAGACTGAAAATAGGTGTGGCGGTCGAGGATTGGGCGAAAGGAGTCGGACTCTCTCAATATCCTTTCTTTACCGGGTCTTTTAATATTCTCGTAACCGGTTGTATCAGCCCGAAATGATGCTCCAGGTGGCATCAGCCGTTTTTAGCAGTGTGGTGCGAATTATAATATAATAATGTACTGAATCAAGTCAGGTATAAAGGTTTCATATGGCTAACAAAAAACTGGTTCCTCCGGGACTGACATATCTTGCCGATAACATAACCGGCAGGGATAATATACTCGGCGCTACAAAAAAAGAAGGGGCGAAATGGGCTAAAGATATCGCCTTCTCTGAAAACAACGATACTATTTTTTTCGCCGGTTGCGGCTACCAGTACTCCAGCGAGCTGGACACCCTGATGTCCCTGATAAGGACTATCGATAAAAGCCCTATCAGTACCGAGATGACGATGAGGCTTGCCGGTCTCCAGAGGAAACTCGGGTTCGATGCCGGAAGTATATACCGCAAGGTGATGACAAGGGGTGGTGAAGCTGACGCTCTGCCGCTTATCAGCGCCGTGAAGGTACTTGAGAAAATCGGCATTAAACCCGGTTATCTCGGCGAAGAAGAGCCGTGCTGTGGAGGACTGCTCTACTACATAGGAATGCATAAAGAGTTTACCGAACATGCAAAGAGCGCGTATACCAGGCTGAAATCAAAAGGTGTAAAGAAGATTATAGGTATCGTTCCTTCATGCACATTTACCCTCCGTAACCTGTTACCGGACGCCGTCGGTGAAAACGATATCGAGGTCAAGCATTTCTGCGAGGTGGTTGCCGATAATATCTCATCTTTAAAACTTCGTTTCCCGGAAAAGGTGAAAGTTACCTATCACGACCCGTGCCAGCTTGCCCGCAGTCTGGGACTGATAGATGAACCCCGCAGGATACTCGGAGCTATAGAGAATGTCGAACTGGTTGAGCCCGAATGGACAAAGGGCGAGTTTGCTACCTGCTGCGGAGGTGGCGGAGGGTTCGAGGCGGTATTCCCAGAACTGAGTAATATTCTGGCGGTGAACCGGGCGAAGGAGCTAATCGAGACCGGCGCTGAAATTATAATCACTCACTGTCCGGGGTGTATTATGCAGCTTGAGAGCGGACTGAAGGAAATGAAGGTTGATAATATAAAAGTACTCGACCTCGCTCAGGTTGTAGCCATGGCTATGGAGGTGTAAGAAATTGTCTGTTTTTTCAGAATATAAGAAAAACTTGATGAATGCCGCCCATAACGAGCGGATAAGACTTGCCCTGTCCAGGGGTATTGCCAGCTACAGGTCGAATGTAAACAACGCGCTGGAGAAGTTCCCCCATACGGTTGAGATGGCTGAAGAGGTCAGGGCAATCAAGGCGCGGTCTATCATCGATATGGAGAAACTGACACAGCAGGCTTGCGAGGCTATCGAGTCGAACAAGGGTAAAGCATATATCGCCAGGACTGCCGCCGACGCGCTTAACATTATCGGCGACCTTGTTGGGACGGATAAACTGATTGTCAAGGGTAAAAGTATGACCAGCGAGGAGATAGGTCTACGCGAATACCTCGAAGAGAAAGGTAATGAGGTCTACGAGACCGATTTAGGTGAGTTCATCATTCAAAAACTGAACTCAAATCCGATGCATATCCTCTCGCCGGCAATCCATATACCCAAGGAAGATGTTGCCGCGCTTTTTTCAAAGATAACCGGAGAGGAACTCCCTCCGGACGATATAGGAAAGATGGTGGAGACAGCCCGGAAGCTGCTGAGAGAGAAATATTTCGAGGCGGATATCGGCATGAGCGGGGCTAACGTGGTTGCCGCCGATACCGGGACGCTTGTACTTATTGAGAACGAAGGCAACATAAACCTGGCTACCGGGGCGCCTCCTGTCCATATCGCCCTGGTCGGAATGGAGAAGCTCGTGCCGACTCTGGGCGATGCCTTCAAGGTTGCCGAGGTAACCTGGAGGTACGCCAACTATACGATGCCTTCCTATGTCAGCCTGATATCCGGTCCCAGTAAGACCGGTGATATCGAGAAGGTAACTACCTACGGTGCTCAAGGACCCAAGGAATTTCATGTCGTCTTCCTGGATGACGGCAGGACAGAGCTGGCGAAAGACCCCATTTTACGCCAGGCGCTGTACTGCCTGAGGTGCGGCGGGTGTCTTTATGAATGTCCTGTCTTTGCCGTAACGGCGGGTAAGTTCGGCGATAAGTATTTTACCGGAGTCGGTGCTGTCTGGGCGGCGATAATAAGTGAAAGTATAGAAAAAGCTGCTTCCATAGCCTATACCTGTCTGATGTGTGGCAGATGCAAGGTGAGGTGTCCCATGCAGATTGACGTACCGGCGATGATGGTCGAGCTTAAAAAACATCTGATAGAGGGCGAGGGCGATACGGCGGCGGAGTAGAGTGACCCCGTATGAGAGAAATAGACTGCCAGAAGATTACCGAAGCCGTCTCCACGCTGTTTCAGGAGGCATGTGTCTACCTGCCCGAAGATGTGCTGTCGGCAATCAAACGCACCAGAGAAAACGAAGAGTCTCCGTTAGCCCGCGATGTACTCGATAAAATACTGGAAAACGCGGAAATAGCCTCGAAAGAAAAAATCCCCCTGTGCCAGGATACCGGCGTCGCCGTGGTCTTTCTTGAGCTGGGACAGGAAGTACATGTGACCGGAGGCGACCTTTACGCGGCGGTTGAAGAAGGCGTGCGGCGGGGATACGAACAAGGCTACCTCCGAAAGTCCATGGTTAACCAGCCCTTTTCCTCCAGAAAAAATACCACGGACAATACTCCCCCTGTAATACACACCGAAATAGTCCCCGGCGACAGGCTGAAAATCACGGCGATGCCCAAGGGCGCCGGTGCCGAAAATATGACCCGTCTGGCGATGATGTTACCGGGAAGTGGAAGCCGGGGGATAATCGACTTCGTGGTGAACGCCGTCGACGAAGCCGGAGGCAATCCCTGCCCTCCGCTTATTATCGGCGTTGGCGTAGGCGGTACGGCCGAGCAGACCTTACTGCTGGCAAAGAAGGCATTGTTACGCGAGGTTGGTAAGCCCAATCCGGATGCCGAAGTGGAAGAACTGGAGAAGGATATCCTTAAACGGGTAAACGACCTGGGTATCGGGCCGATGGGATACGGCGGCAGGACTGCCGCTCTGGCAGTCCATATCGAGGTCTTTCCCGCCCATATCGGCAGTCTGCCGGTAGCCGTCAACCTTCAGTGCCACAGCGCCCGGCACAAGGAGACAGTGCTCTGATGGCGAAAAGGATTATGCTGCCTTTAGCCGGGGCTGTTCTGGAAGAGCTTAAAGCCGGCGATAGTGTCCTGCTGAACGGGGTCATGTATGTTGCCCGTGATGCCGCTCACAGGAGAATAGTCGGGGCTCTGGAAAAAAACGAGCCCTTGCCGTTCGATATAAACGGTCAGACGATATACTATATGGGTCCCTCTCCGGCTCCGCCGGGCAGAGTAATCGGTTCTGCCGGACCTACCACCAGCGGTAGGATGGACCCCTATACACCACAGTTAATAGCCCGTGGCCTTAAAGGTACGGTCGGCAAGGGAATGCGGTCGCAGGCGGTAAAGAATGCCATCAAAAAGTATAAAGCGGTGTACCTGGCGGCTGTCGGAGGCACCGGTGCTCTTATCTCGCGGTGTATTAAGAGTTCGGAGGTTATAGCCTATGAAGAGCTTGGAGCCGAGGCGGTACGCCGTATAGAGGTGGAGGATTTTCCGGCGGTAGTGGTAAATGATATTCACGGCGGAGACCTTTATCAGGAAGGGAAAACCGCATACAGGACGGTCGGCGAATGAGCAGAAACAGCCCGATGAAGCACTATGACTATATTATAACCGGTAGTGGTATTGCCGGGCTGTATACCGCCCTGCTTTCCAGACCGCATGGAAGCGTACTCGTCGTAACCAAGGGTAGTATCGACGACTGTAATACCCGGTACGCTCAGGGAGGTATCGCCGCCGCCATAGGCAGGGATGATTCGCCCGAGCTGCATTTTAAAGACACGATAGCCGCCGGAGACGGACTCTGTGATGAGGCTGCAGTGCGTATTCTGGTAGATGAGGCTCCGGGGCGTATCACCGAACTGGTTAATTTCGGGGTGCCTTTTGATACCCTTGACGGAGAGATTACCCTAACCAGAGAGGCTGCCCACAGCGTACCCCGTATTCTGCACGCCGGTGGTGACGCTACCGGAGAACATATTGAAACCACTCTCAGCGACCAGGCACGCCTGTCGAGAATCCAGGTGCTCGAAGACTCTCTGGTTACCGAAATCCTGGTGGAGAGCGGGAAAGTCCAGGGGATAAAAGTGCTCGACTGCCATACCGGCTCTATCGAGGCGTTTTCCTGCCGTTTTCTGATTCTGGCTACAGGCGGCGCCGGACAGCTTTACAAATTCAATACCAACTCAGATATAGCCACCGGCGACGGTATCTCCTTGGCTTTCAATGCCGGTGCCGAAATAACCGATATGGAGTTCTATCAGTTCCATCCCACGGCTCTCCACCTGCCGGGAGTGACTCCCTTTCTCATATCCGAGGCGGTCAGGGGTGAAGGAGGAATTCTCCGTAACGTGGAAGGTCGTCCCTTTATGCCTGACTATACTCCTGATGGCGACCTGGCTCCACGCGATATCGTTGCCCGCAGTATTCTGTACGAGATGGAAAAAACGGGTTCGGACAGGGTATTTATAGATGTAACCCATCTGCCGCGTTTTACCATTACCACCCGGTTTCCGCATATATACAGGTTCTGTCTGGAGCATGGACTGGATATTACCCAGGAGCTGATACCGGTAGCCCCGGCGGCTCATTATATGATTGGCGGCATCAAGACTAATATCTGGGGAGAGACCAATATAGCCGGACTGTTCGCCTGTGGAGAGACTGCCTGCACTGCCATTCATGGGGCTAACAGACTGGCTTCCAATTCTCTTCTTGAAGCGGTTGTATTCAGTCAGAGAATCGTGAACAAGACCGTGGAGGGAGAAGACAGTGTGGCAGCGGCTGCCGGCAGAAATGCGGCTGTCCATCACATGCTCAGCCAGAGACAGGAAGTAAAGACTTCAACATCACCCAGTCTGTCTTCCCTGCAGACACTTCTCTGGGAACGGGTAGGCATTTTACGCGATGGCGAAGGTTTGACCCGGGCGGCTGATATGCTGGCTGCCTGGCAGAATTCTATACCTGCTCCGGCAGACCGTCCTTCTTACGAGCTCTCCAACCTGGTTTTAACAGCCCGGCTCGTCACCGAGGCGGCGCTTCTCAGAGAGGAGAGCCGGGGAGCCCATTTCAGGTCGGATTTCCCAAAGAGGTCACCCCGGTGGAAACGCCACATCGTCTTCACCAGGGGTTAGGTTTTATCGCGTTTTTTAGATTTCCGATTATCGGACTTTCCGTAACCCAGTTTTTTAGCCTTATCGGTCCAGCCGCGCTCGGTTTTAAAAGGCACGCCCTTCTTACCGGCGCCGTACGCCCATTCGCACCGGAATTCCCTGCATACTTTGGGCTTGGTATCGTGGATTGTGCAGATATATGTATCCTCGCCCGTTTTCTTGATAAAAGGGCAGTAGGCTGAATCTTCGCTGCCCTTTATATCTATCCAGAGGTCGCCGTAACCTTTCAGCGGCGGCACCGAAGCGTATTTGAGGATATCGTCACGTCCCTGACGTACCCATCTCCGATAGTCGGACGGTTTTGTAATCAGGACGACCGGGGCGGTGCAACATTTACCGCACCGGGAGCACCTTGCCCTCTTTCTGAGTTTTTCTACCATTCTCAATGAATTATATCAGTACCTTTATATTTATTAAAACCTTTGTTTAACCCATGGAAGTTGAATTATTTCGTTGGTCGGTATACTATGTTTGATATTCAAATTCTGGTAAAAACGGAGGACGGTCGATGGAACTCTTAGAGGCGGTTAATAAAAGAAAAACAACCCGGGGGTTTAAAAAAGACCCGGTACCGCGAGAAATCCTGCAGGAAATAATCGAAAAAGCTCAGCGAGCGCCTTCCTGGGGAAATACCCAGCCGTGGGAATTTGTTATTGCCGGGGGAAAAGTCCTCGATGAAATCAAGCAGGGTTTTCTTGAGAAAGCGGCTGAGACTCCCGCACCTGATTTGCCGTTTCCGCAGCAATTCCCTGAATTTATCCGTGAAAGGCTGCCTTTTGCCCGGAGGCAGCAGCCGCAGGACGACCGCGACCCCAAAGAAGTGCTGAAAGAGCGACAGATACAGAGTTCGAGGTTTTATGACGCCCCCTCTGTTATCTATATACTTACCCACCGCGAAATGTTCGTGCAGGATGGCAAACGCCGTAATGTTTACGCTATTTTCGACTGCGGACTGATTGCCTAGACTATAATGCTTATTGCCGTCGAGTATGGCCTGGGTACCGTTGCCGCAGCGGCATCGGTGAGATGCCCGGAGGTACTCAGAGAAAAACTGGAAATACCCGAGTCGAAGGTGATTGTGCTGGGAATCCTGATCGGTTACGCCGACCCGGATAACCCGCAGTATGAGGTCTATTCGTCAAGAGTACCGACCGATGAAATAACAAGGTGGTACGGCTTCGATTAATTACAGGGCTCAGGCAGGTAGTCTTGACCACCACCTTGGTATATGCATCTACAATAAACAGATTGGCATAAATCAGTCGGGGAGACCGGGTGCTGGTTTATTTACTCAGTCCCGCTTCTTCAAGAATATCCGGTATCAGGGCGTCCCATCCCAGTGGCATGATATGAACCCCCTGGCAGAACGGTTTGACGCTCTGGATAATCCGTGCCGTAATCTCCACCGATTTCTTCTTCAGGTCTTCTTTTTTTGTTTCCGTTATTTCATCGATGATACTGTCCGGTACTGTAATGCCGGCTACATTACCGTTCATAAACTTAGCCATTCCGGCGCTTTTCAGTATCACCAGTCCGGCAATAACAGGCACATTGAATCCCTGTACCTGATTCATAAAATCCTCGAATTTATCCGGTTCGTAAATGGCCTGGGTCTGGAAGAAACGGGCTCCGACTGCTACCTTTTTCTTCATTTTAATGATTTGCGGCTCCACGGGTTCGGCGGCAGGGGTCACAACTGCTCCGATGAAGAGATTGGGGCTGCTATCCAGTTCATGTTCTGCCATATCGTATCCCTGGTTAAGGGTATCTGCCGCCTTAATCAATTGCACGGAATCGAGGTCATAAACCGGTTTTGCTTCGCTATGGTCGCCCAGAATAGGGTGGTCTCCGGTAATACAAAGCACGTTCTCTATACCCAGCGCCCAGGCGCTCAGCAGGTCTGACTGAAGTGCCAGCCGGTTCCGGTCTCTACAGGTAAGCTGGAAGACGGGTTCTATACCCCGTTGCACCAGTCTGGCGGAAACAGCCAGCGACCCGATTCTCATCACCGCGCTCTGCAGGTCGGTGACATTGATAGCTGTTACCTGTTCTTTAAGAGTCTCTGCATCATGAAGGCATGCCTCCAGATTAACACCCTTCGGTGGTCCTATTTCGCCTGTGACTACAAACTCTCCACGCTCAAGTTTCTCTCTAAGTTTGCTCATCTTTTACTGTGCTCCTCATATATAATTAAGCGTATTAGCTTCGGCTGTTAATTGTGATGTCGCCTGCAAGCGACCGGAAGGTTGCCTCTCCGTCACCAATTGATAGCGAGCGGGGACGGCTCCATCTGGAATTGTTTTTGGGTGGCTTGTATTCATCCATTTCACCTAATCGTCCCAGCGCCTTAAGCCGGTCGTAGATAAGCTGCCACCCGCAATCACGGGTTCTGTCTACTTCGCATTTCCCGTCCTTGGCGCCTCCGCAAGGCCCATTTAGCAGGCCCTTGGCACAGAGGGTTACCGGACACAGACCACCGGTATATTCAACTATACAATCACCGCATAAAGAGCAATACTCGGTGATGAAGCTATCGTCCACTGTTTCGCCGCCGAAGATGGTATCGCAGCCGGGATGAACCATGCCGCCGTCGGTGGCGTCCATTACTGTATGAATTCCCTGTCCGCAGGCAAGAATGAGAAATGAATCGGCTTTCTCGGTCTCTGTGCGGTGGTCCTCGTTAAGCATCTTTTTGGCAACTGTCAGTTTGCAGAGGCTAACGCCGTCATCCGTACAGGCCCATCCTGCTACGTTGACTCCCCTTGAGCTTAGCCGCTCCGCCATTTCTTTTGTCTCTTGTTCTCCTCCGGAATGACACTTGGCTGCGCAATTGCCACAGCCAACTACAAACACCCTTTCTTGAGGTTCCAGGAAGTTAATAATCTCGTCCAGGGGTTTTTGGATTGTTGCATGCACAAGCATACCTCCTTTTGCTTTTAAAAATAGGCGATTCAAGTTTAGCGGTATTTTTGCATTCGCGAGTGCAAATGCGTAATACTGTGAATTTGAACCGGTATAATTATACCCTATGGAGGTACGGTATATCAAGGCAAAACACAATTTATGTGCAGTATATTTGCCCCCCGCTCTTGACAAATTACTCTGACACAAATAAACTGTTTCAACAAGAAGTAAAAAGGTTACAATTATATATGGACTGAGAAAACGTTACTCTCTAGGGGGCATCAGAGCTGCTAGGTCCTTTGGCAGTTATTGGTGCCCTTTTTTTATAGAGAAGTCTTAGCGGTAAGCACCGGAGAATTCCTGAATAGTATATATCAAAAGAGGTTAACAATATACGTAAATAGCCTTGCCCTAGGTAGGGAAGATACTGAATATTTGTGTAGCTCGTTTCAGTTTTTATACTAATTGGAAACCTCCCGTTACCTGAGTTATTGAGGTAACAGGGTTTAACGGTAGGGCAAGCCGAGGAGGTGGTGCCTTTGATATAGAAAAAAGGTACACTGGAGTGTAGTATGAGAGAATACTTAATGAAGGTTGATATCCACATGAATTTACTGACTAAACGAGGAGGTGAAACCTTTATGGCTAAAAAAATAGTCTGGCTTGTGGTCAGCTGTCTGATGGTGTTATCCCTGGTGATGGCGTCATGCGGCACTACCGAAGTTAAGGAGAAAGAAGAGGAAGAAGGACCGGGAACGGTAGTAATAACGGAAACCGAAACCGGAGGCGAAGAACAGGAGACGGAGGTTGAGGATAGCGGATTCAGTGATCCGGACGAGCCGAAGTATGGCGGTACCTTTTCTTTTACATGGTATGAACCGCAGGGGTTCGACCCTTATTACACCTTCATGGTGAGTTGCGGGACTCTTTACATGGTCAACGAAGAGTTGTTGATGGGAGACTGGACTCAGACACCTGCGGGGACCGGAGAATCCGGAATCGGTGGTTTCCTCGGTTATGCCAGCCGTCTAACGGGTCAGTTGAGTGAGAGCTGGAGTATGCCAGATGATGAAACCATCCTGTTCAATATTCGAAAAGGAGTCTACTGGCAGGATAAACCTCCGGTAAACGGCAGACAGTATGACGCCAATGATGCGGCATGGGCTGTCAACCATCTCTGGGAAGCTCCCACGGGAGCCCACCAGATGATAGTTGCCCCGGGAGAACGAATTATCAGCGCCACAGCCCTGGATGACTGGACCCTGGAAGTTAAAGTACCTCACGAGGCACAGGGATTGCAGGCTATCTATACCGGTGGCTGGTTGTATCACTATCCGAAAGAAGTAGTCGATACTTACGGAGACATGAAGGACTGGCGGAATGTAGTGGGAACAGGGCCATATATTCTGGACGACTATATCCCCGGCAGTGTTCTGACTTTCAAAAAGAATCCCAACTACTGGCAGCATGACCCGCTGCACCCGGAGAACCAGCTGCCCTATTTAGAGAAGATCAAGTGGATGATTATTGGTGATGCATCCACTCAGCTGGCGGCATTCCGGACCGGCCAGCTCGATTATTCGATAGGCGTAGCTTTAAGCTATGAAGATGGAGAACTGCTTAGGGAGCAACACCCTGAAATGAAGTGGGTAACAACACCCGGTGGGGATAACCACCTGTATTTCAGGGTTGACAAGCCGGAGTTGCCATGGTCCAAGCTGGCAGTCCGGCAGGCGGCGACTATGTCGATAAACAAGCAGGAGCTGATAGACGATTACTATAACGGATTTGCTAACCTTTTAGGCACTCCGTACCCGCCCGACAAGGCATGGGAACCCTTCTATACCCCGCTTGAGGAAATGCCTACCGAACCAATTTCTGAAGGCTCGACCGTTACTGTTCCTGAGCTGTTTTACTATACCGATGAGAGTATACCCAAGGCGAAGCAGTTGCTGGCGGATGCGGGATATCCGAATGGCTTTTCCGCCTCGATTATCTGCAGTTCACCCGCTCAGGCGGACTTCCTTGCCATAATCAAGCAGTACTTCGCCACCATCGATATCGACCTGAACATCGAGCAGCTTGAGGGAAGCATAGTCGGTGGTATGAGACGGGCTAGGTCTTACGAGGAGGGTATCTACACCGCGTCACCCACCGCCTCTTTCCCCTATGACATGCACAACACCCGTATCGAAAGTTTCGACTGCTTCAGCTACTACGAGAATCCTTTCACCAGGCAAATCTACAACGAGCAGCGGTCTTTCGTAATGAAGGATGATGTGGCATACGCGGCCAAGCTGAAGGAAGCCGTACCGTTTATCCTCGAACAGTGCGTGGCAATCTGGTGTCCGCTTCCGAGAGGCTACCGCATGTGGTGGCCCTGGGTACAGAACTACCATGGCGAATTTGCTCTCGGCTGCGATGACGAGATGCTGGTACTCACCTACATCTGGGTGGACGAAGAGATGAAGAGAGGTATGGGGTACTAGCGCCGGCAATTCGTAGATAAACGAAACCTGAAAAGGGGAGTGGAGAATATAATTTACCACTCCCCTTCTTCTTTTCCGTGACCGGCGGGTCGGGTACCTACCGCCTCATTGAGGTTGCGTATGCCTCATATACCGAGTCCATGTCCAGGGATTCAATAAACCGGGTTATGGGGATATCCACTCCCAGTGCCTCAGCCATCTCGATTGCCAGTCTCTTATCCTTGGTCCCGATGTCTTCCGATGGAGGCTTGCCTTCGCGGATTGTAGGAGCAGGAGGTCTGGGAAGGGGCAGTACTCCCGATGCTCTCAATTTCATCATGTGTTCCTGCATCTTCAGCATCCAGCTGCTGCCCGTGCTGACACTCATTACTTCCACCATCCTGGCTAAATCGAGTCCGGCTCTAAGACCGAGATTCAAACATTCCCTGTTGACCGACCCTATGGTTATTCCCAGCAGGTTGTTTACCAGTTTGAAAGCCTGCCCCGTCCCGATTCCGCCGACATGGAAAGGGTATTTTGCCATTGCATCGAAGGCTGGCCAGCACTTTTTAACTGCATCATCATCGCCTCCGATCATCAAGGTAAGTCCTCCCACCTCATTGGTGGGACCGCTTTTGCTTACGCCGACATCGATTACCTGAACGCCTTTCTCCTTTGCCCTGGCATACAGCTTACGGGGGTATTCCGGGCCAATTGTGCTGGAAAGGATAATGATACTTCCTTCTTTGACTCCTTCCCACAGCCCATCTTTTTTGAAAAGCACCTCGTCTGTCTGGGGAATATCGCGTACCATGCTGATGACGGCGTCGCTTTCCTCTCCCACCTCACGGCAGGTAGCGGCGGCTTTAGCTCCCAGCGCTACCATTTCATCGATGGCTTCCTTCCTGAGGTCGTACACCGTGATTGGAATACCGGCCTGTACTATCCCTTTTGCCATCGGCATTCCCAGGTCTCCGAGACCGATGAAACCCATCTTTAAAGAACTCATCTTAACCAATCCTTTCCTTCCGGTATTATCTCGTATCACTGCACATAAAACGGCGGGTCTTGCTTCCGCCGGATTTATGTTTACACATTATAATAACTGAACAGGCTACTTTCAAATTTAGCGGAAAAGTAATGTGTATCTGGAGAGCGGTTTTTCGGTTGATATTTATACTCACCCCTCTCCAACCAGAATATCTTCCTTCTCTATCCCAATGGTACTGGTTGGAGAAGGATTTTGCTTTACAAGTCATTCTGAGTCCGCCATGGCGGACGCCTTAGGCGGATGACGAAGAATCTCATCTCATAGGAGATCAAAAGAGATTCTTCACCCGCCCTAGGCGGGCTCAGAATGACACGAGGGAGGCATTTTTAAGTCAAGGCTTTGGCAGGCGGGGTTGAGGTAATAAAGTGCCATTCAATCTGGAACGATACATGGAG
>CAZCMK010000018.1:27878-31765 GCA_964499775.1 uncultured Dehalococcoidales bacterium
TGGCAGGCGGGGTTGAGGTAATAAAGTGCCATTCAATCTGGAACGATACATGGAGAACTCTTCTATTGACAACACTTTTAATATGTTATATTGTCGGTGAAATGAACAATAACAACGAGCATAGCCTGGAACTGGAACAGGAAGAGCTACATTTCTTGAAGAGGAACCTGCCTGATTTCCTGACCGCCAGCCGGCTGGTTACCGGTCTTGTCATCCTCTGTTTAAGCTTCGTTGGGAAAAACGCCTATATGGCTGTGGTTATCCTGACACTTATCGGCGGGGCGACGGATATATTCGACGGGAAACTAGCCCGTCACTATTTCCCTGAAGGCAAAGAAGGCAGGCTTGGCAAGCATGATATCGAGATAGATACCTTTTTTATTCTCTGCGCACTTGCCTATTTCACTTTTTCAGGAATAGTAATTCACCTGGCGGTAGGTCTGGGCTGGATAGCCTTCGCCTCCGTGGCTATTATTCTGACCAGAAAAGACTTGAGAGTTCTGATAGTTACCGAGGTTGTAACTGTAATATCTTTGCTTGTTATTAACCTTATCTATAACTCCCTTGTGTTCGGTGCGGTTATAGTCCCTGCTTTCGCTGCCGGAATGTTTCTTAATCGCCGCAGATTACTGTATATACTCTTCGAATACTGGCCTATTCTGTTCTCAAGGAAATAGAATCAGTGCTCACTACTGGTTCGTACTACTTTTCCACTCATCCGCTTTCTGGATAAGCTCTCTGGCGGCGTTGAGGGAGTTCTCGGTAATACGCGGACCGCCTAGCATCACGGCAAGTTCATTAAGGCACTCTTCATCCGTAAGCGCTTTTATGTTGCTGACGGTGCGGTCTCCGGAGCTTTCCTTATTTACGCTGTAGTGTGAGTCGGCAAAGGCGGCAATCTGAGGTAGATGCGTGACGCAGGTAACCTGGTGGTTCCGTGAGAGGTTCCAGAGTTTCCTGCCGACTATCTCGCCGCTCCTGCCGCCGATTCCTATATCAATCTCGTCGAACACCAGCACTGGTATCGTATCGGCTTCGGCAAGAGCGCACTTCATTGCTAGCATGAAACGTGAAATCTCGCCGGTCGATGCTATCCTTGCCAGGGGTTTGAGCGGTTCTCCAGGATTCGTGGACGCCATAAACTCCACGTTGTCGACACCGCTGGCGTTGAACCGGTAATTCTTATCATCTGGGAAAGGGATTCCTTTTTCGGCGGGTTCCTGGCTGATTGACACGCTGAAGTCCACCTGTGACATATTAAGGTCCTGAAGCTCTTTTTTCACTGCCCCGGCGAGTTCTTGCGCTGCTTCGGTGCGTGCCTGCGAAAGCTTAACGGCGAGGGTGCCCATGTCCTGTTTAAGTTGTTCTATCTGTTTTTCGAGTTCTTCACGCCGCTCATCGGAATAGGTGATTCCCCTCAACTCTTCCTCGGCTCCAGTCAGGTAGCCCAGTATCTCGCTTATAGAGCCGCCGTATTTCCGCTTGAGATTTCTTATCAGTTCCAGCCTTATTTGTACCTCTTCGAGGCGCTGAGGGTTATAATCGAGGTCGTCCCCGTATGACCTGACCTCACTGGCTACCTCAGCCAGCTCGTATGCCGAGTTCTCCAGCCGTTCGAGTCGTGACTGTAGTGAAGGGTCGGTCTCCGCCATCTTCTTCAGCAGGGGAAGGGCTTCGTTCAGCCTGTCGATAGCTGACGATGACATACTGTCATCGCTGTTGAGCAGGGCATATATCTCATACGAGGTGGCTTTCAGCTTCTCGGCGGAGGTCATGACAGCCAGCTCTCTGTCCAGTTCCTCTTCCTCACCCTCCCTCAGTTCAGCGTGTTTTATTTCATCAATCTGGAAATTCAGCAGTTCCGTCTGTCTGGAAAGGTCCTGTTCTTTCCCGGATAGGACCTGTAGTTCGCGCTCTGCCTGGTGCAGTTCCGAAGCTTTGACACTGAAATCATTTTTAAGGTCGCGGGTATGGGCGAACCCATCCAGAAAGTCCAGGTGCTGTTCCCTGTCCAGCAGCGAAAGGTGACTGCTCTGACCGTGAATATCGACCAGGAAAGCGCCGATATCTCTGAGCAGCGCCCGAGGCACCGCCTGACGGTTTATTCTCGGCGTGGTGCGGCTCTGACGCCGGAAAACGCAGGTAACGATTAGCGAGTCTTCCTCCAGCGTTATGTCTTTTTCACGGAACAATGTTTCCTGCTGTTTCGTTAACCGTCCGGGTGATATGTGAAATATACCTTCAATGGTAGCATCCGCGGAATCATTACGGATATCTTCTTCGTTTACCTGTCCTGATAAAAGCGCTTCGACGGCGTCGACTACCAGCGATTTACCGGCGCCTGTTTCTCCGGTAATTACGTTGAATCCACCGGACGGCTTCCAGGTTATTTCCTCGATGATACCGAAATTTTTAACCGATAGTTCGTACAGCACTCTTTACATAACTCCTGAGCTAACCTATCTGCCCGGAGGGTTCCTAGTAACGAGCGTACTCCTTAATTGAGTTTAGCATTGCCTGGATGTCTTCCTTTCTGGCATTATCCGGAAGTCTTGTGCTCAGTATAAAACCTCCGCCTTTTCCGCAGGTATCAATCACGTGCCTTGAGTATTGTTCGATTTTTTGCAGAGAAGCCAGCTTGAATGACAGAGGACCTCTTCCCAGAACGCAGTGGTGACCGGCCAGGATTTCCTTTGCTTTGGCTACATCCATGTGTTCGACGGAGGCAATAACCTTGCCTTTCGGCAGCTCCAGCAGGCATTCGAGGCGGTCGCCGAATTTTGCCTCGAAGAACGGTACGGGGATATACCCCAGCTCGATTGAAGCCGCCATCTGTTTCTTAAGTCCCGGCCAGTAGAACTTCTTGAAATGCTCCTCGGACATGAAGGATTTATCGCCTCGCCAGAGAGGCATCCCGACTCTCTTTGGGTTACCTCTCTTGGTTGGGTCGGCCGGCGTAGTCCGCGCTATCCGCCTTTCCAGTATCAGGTCGCACAGCTTGAGCAGGTTGTCCGGCTGGCGATACATGTCCGACATCGAACCGTGCATACCCCTTAAAAAGCTTGAAACGGTATCGAAAGGGGCGCCGCCGACGAGCCCGGAATTAGAAAACCCGGGAAAACCGAGCAAAGCCAGCTCCTCGTAGGCGTCACCGGTCAGCTCTCTGAATTTTTGCATTTCCTTGCCGGCTTTATTAAGCGCTCTGGCAAGCTGCTCGAATTCCGGTGTGGCGAATAACGTGGTGAGACCCTCGATGTTGCTGAACATATTACCGAGTGGAGGTAGTTCGGTAAGGGGCTGCAAAGCTCCGTATACCCTCGGCCAGTAATACCTCAGCATATAATCGGTGGTGTCGGCGAAGAAAAGGTCGTACTCATCCGCTTTCATATATTCGCCCTCGACGAACTGGTATTCGTAATCTGGAGGAAGCGGTCCCCCGGGCCAGAGCCGGGTCTTTACATCAAGGGCTTCCAGGGCGACGCCTGAAGTAGGCAGTCCGGCGTTACACATATCAGGCTCGAAATCGAGTGTGATTTGCTGGTTTGCCTTTTTATAGGCGATTGGGTCGTAGTAGGCAGCGGAATAGGGGACACCGGTATGCTTGCTCACATCGGCGTGAAACATTATCGGTACTCTATCGGGCACGTTTAGCTCGATGGCGTCTCTTACCCTTTTCTCTCTTTCCTCGTAAAGTTGCTCCGGTGTCTTACCGTGTTTTTTCTCGATTTCTTCTCTTAGCTGTATCAGGTCTTTATCGAGTATCTCCGGTCTATCCGTGGTTGTCATGCAGTAGTCCTCCTGTTCTGAATTTTGATGCTCCATATATAACAAATAATACTGCGGATAATGCTGGCTCCAGGTTACCGTGTAATGACCTGCAGGTCATC
>CAZCMK010000019.1:0-8951 GCA_964499775.1 uncultured Dehalococcoidales bacterium
ATGCGGTTCTTATGGGCTATTCCACGGATGACTTCGCCGAGATGGTCGACCAGCAGCTAAGATACCCCGGAACGATTGTTAACGGTTCTACAGACTGTAATCGTAACGCAGTAAGAAACAGATAATACTGCCATCCCCTATGATAACTCTTTCCATTTCAATAGCGTACTTTCGTTTGGTACTATTCGGCTTTGGTTGATGCATGCACTCACCCCCCGCCTGCCGAAGTCTCCCGCCTACCATAGTCCACCTTAGGTGGACGGCGGGCAGGCGTACGGCGGACAGGCCTTAGTCCCCCTCTCACTCAATACCATGATTTAGTATAGAATAACTATTTTGAGTGAGAGGGGGAGAGATTTATGAGAGGGGGCTTCGCCCCCTCTCTCCTTAACTCCCCTTTCCTGCCAGGAAAGCCTATCAGCCAATACCAGTGGTACTGGCAGGAAAGGGGTTCATCCTGAAGGTTCACCCTGAAGGAATACAAGGGATAGGTAATAATAAACAACCAGATGCAAATAAACCCTTTCGTTTACACACTTGACTGTTTATGCCGTATCGGTTAGCTTAATAGTTTAACCGCGGGTAACACAGGTAAGTGTGTAAATGTTTGAACACGGTATATTGGAATCGGTAGAGTTCCAGATGAGCCTGCTCCTCTTCGTGGCTCTGGCAGGTTATCTGATTGCCTACCGGATAAATCAGTCCGCGGTCGTCGGTATAATTTTCGCCGGTATCATCGTGGGTCCAAGTTTGCTGGGTCTGGTCACGTATACCGATTTCGTTTCAAGTCTGGGGCACCTCGGCGCCGTCGTTCTACTTTTTACAGTCGGCCTGCACTTCAAAATCCAGGAGATAACCAATCTAAAGTATTTTATTATTGCCTTGATTGGCATGATCGTTCCCTGGGTGGCAGGCTATTTCACGGCTACATTATCCGGGTTCGATTTCGGAGCTTCCGTTTTTATCGGGACAGCCCTTACCGCCACCAGCATCGCCATAACCGCCAACGTCCTGAAAGAAATGAACAGACTGCATACCGAGGCGGCTAGAGCGATTATCGGCGCCGCAATCATTGACGATGTTCTCAGTCTTCTGGCGCTCTCAATATCTGAAGGCGTAGTCCTGGGTGAACTTACCGTCGGCTCGTTCTTCCTCATCTTCGGAAAGGCAATAGTATTTCTGGTTGTCGGCACATTCGTTGGTCGGAGGTATATCGACAGGCTGATGGTCAGGCTGGACAGCACCAAATTCTGCGGTAAATACCCGGAGTCCATCTTCATCCTGGCAATAATGGTCTCCTTCCTCTATGCCATGCTGGCAGAGCTCATGGAGCTATCACCGATAATAGGCTCTTTCCTTGCCGGCGTTTCGCTTGCCCAGGTAAAACTGAAACACAACCGGAGTTTCCAGGAGGGCGCGGAACATCTGCAGGTAATCTTCGCCTCCATTTTCTTCATCTCTCTGGGAGTACTGCTGGATTTTCACATTATCAGCCTCGACCTGGTATGGTTTGTTCTTATCCTGACAGTGGTGGCGCTCGCCGCCAAATTTATCGGCTGCGGGCTTGCCGCCAGATTTCAGGGAATAAGCACCAGAGATTCAGCCATTATCGGGCTGGGAATGGTACCGCGTGGAGAAGTAGCCATGATTGTAGCCCTTATCGGCCTTAACGATAAGCTGATAGCACAGGACACCTATGCCGCTCTGGTACTGATGAGTCTGCTGACGACGATTATTCCCCCGCTTATCCTGAGAAACTGGTTCTTCAGGAAAAAAGGTAAAAAGAAGCCCGGAACCCTCAAAGCAAGTGAAGCTGCCGGAACGGTTTCCCCCACCGAAAATACCCCGGCACTAGGCTGATATCGCGAGTGGATTCCAGGCTTAATGAAATATTTCCCGTTAATCTCGTATGTCGAGTATAACCGATGGCGGCTGTGTCTTTTCTTCTACACCTTCATATCCCTGGTCAACGAAGAGATAATTACCTCTCTTTTCCTCGGGCACCATCTCTTTGAAAGCCTTTTCCGTGTGATGCGGCTCCTGGCAAACCGTGATAAATATCCAGGGTCTGGTGACTTTCCTGATAGTCCACGGAGCATGCACGAGATTAGCCGGAATATAGACAACCGTAGAGCGGGTGATTATGTGCTTTTCCATTTCCGGCCCCATGCACATCTCCACCTCTCCTCCCAGGTCCATGGGGTCATCTGGGTTGGTGCCGAGATGCATCACCACTTCAGGGGTCTTGTGCATATGCGGACCATGACCTACCTGCTCCCAGGACGTAGCGCCCGGCATCCCGAGCGGAGTAACCTGTACCCAGCGGACGAAATACTGGTGACTATCCTTGAACAAATCCCCGGTTATACTGGCGATAACCTGGCGCGGAGCCAGAGGGTGGTCCGGTGGAACCCCCGATATGAAATATTTTCCGTATTTTGTTTCATCCATCGTTAAGTATTCTCCTTACCAATCTTCGTTCCAGAATTATATTATACCGATATATATGTACCAGATTGTACCTCGCAGGATATATTTCAATCAATACAACTCAGGCATTTATCTCCTCTACAGCAGATATAAAATATACGTCTAACTACAGTCAAACACTTTTAATCTGACTCGGATTAGGGTAATATAACGCAACAGACTGTAGCAGGGAATATATACCTTAGTCCTGAATACTACCAGCTATCCATGTAGCAGCTTAATTTGAAACAGAGAGGAGATAATATTGGCAGACAAAAAATACGGTAATCTGGTGAAAGAGCTGGCTTTTCGTGAAGGTCGCGGCGGAGCCAACGCAAAAGAGCTTGTATTCGTAAGCGGGGAGGAACTGGGAGGATTCGACCTCAATTTCATCGTGGGAGTTTACGACCAGACCGGCGACTGGGCGCCGGAGATGGGAGCGCATACTCATCCCTTCGACGAACTACTGCTTTTCTTCGGGTATGACGACGATGATATGAATATTCTGGGCTCGGATATGGAGCTATCGCTGGGCAAAGAGTATGAAAAACACAAGTTTAGTGTTCCGACCGTCGGAGTCGCCCCACAGGGCTTGCCGCACTGTCCGCTCGTTACTGAAAAAGTATATAAAGCCTTCGGTCATTTCCATCTTGCCATGAGCTCTACGTACACCGGCGAAAGGGCACCGCAGGAAGGGACAACGGACGGTAACAAATACTCTCACCTTCTCAGACCGATGCCGGTCACGCAAGGAGTGGGAGGAGCAGATGCCAAGCAGTTTATATCTATGTCAGGCGATGAACTGGAAGGGTTGAATATCAATTTTACGATGGGACTTTTCGATACCCCAGGTCGGTGGGACCCGGGACACGGAGCGCACGTCCATCCCTATGACGAGTTATATATATTTTTCGGGCACGATACCGACAACCTCAGCTATCTAGGTGCGGAGATAACCATCGACATAGGAGAAGAACACGAGCAGCACACTTTCGATAAGCCAACCGTAATCTCCATTCCCAGAGGACTGCCTCACTTTCCGGTGGTATGCAACAAGGTTGAGAGACCCTACACCGTCATGCAGGTTGGTCTTGGTCTTAAATATGAAAGTTCCCCAGCAGATTAACATGGTAACCGGACATTATAACGGTAACGACAGGTAACCTGCCGGTATCACTCGCTCTGAAGCAGAGGTATTATTTCTACTGAATTGAAACCGCTTAAATGGTATAAGAAACTGTCCACGAAAAAGGGACGGCTCGAAGCCGGGGCTTTTATCGTCGAAGGCGATAGGGCAATCAGGCAGATAGTTGCCGTTCATCCGGATGCGATACTGGAAATTCTCTCCGTAGCAGAACCGCAGGGTGATTACCACAACTACAATGTACGGCTACTCACCGAGAGCCAGTTTAGATATATCAGCAGTACTAAAACGCCGCAGGGAATCATGGCGGTCGTCAAATCTCCGCCGGATATTTATACCGACCGCCTGCCCGACGAAACCGGAAACAGGATATTGTTACTGGAGGATATTCAGGACCCGGGCAATACCGGCACTCTTATCCGCAACGCCGCAGCATTCGATTTCTCCGGAGTTATTATGACAGAAAAATGCGCCGACCTGCTTTCACCTAGATGCATCCAGGCAACAGCAGGTACGGTTTTATCCGTATGGCTGAGAAGGACACCGGACTATCTGGGGCTTGTCAAAGCACTTAAAAAGAATGGATATAATTTAATAGCTGCCGACCTTAATGGTACAGATGGTCCATCCGTTTTGAACCATCACGATAAACTCCTGCTGGCGCTGGGTAATGAAGCGGTGGGGCTTTCCGGAGAAATACTGGGCATTGCCGATTACCGGCTGCGTATTCCAACCATCCGGGAGAAAGCGGAATCTCTTAACGTAGCAGCCTGCGGAGCTATCTTTATGTACCTCAGCTCACGATTACACTGATACAAACTCTCCAAGACCAGATACCGATACGGAAAAGCCGGGGCCACATGCAAAATTCATTAAAAGCTTTACAGAAAGCATTTAATGGTATATGATGTGTAAAGTTACAGTGTAGGTTATAACAAACTTCAAAAATATCATTATAGATAATTTTAGTATTGGTTGACCGAACTCTAACTAATAACATAAGAGAGGAGGTCATCCAATGAGTTTTGAAGACAGGTCTCTCCAATGCTCTGATTGTGGAGCAACATTCACATTTAGTGCCGAGGAACAAGAGTTTTTTCAGTCCAAAGGCTATGTCAACGAACCCAAGCGCTGCCCCGAGTGCCGCCAGGCAAGGAAAGCAGAACGCTACGGAGGCAGAAACTACGGAGCCCCACGCAAGATGTACCCCGCAGTATGCGCCGAATGCGGTAAGGATACCGAGGTACCGTTCGAACCCCGTGGTGACAGACCGGTTTACTGCAGCGATTGCTACCGGAAAGTGAGACGGTAACTAAGCATATAGCTTAAGCCAATGATACTGCAAGGGCGGAAAATTACCAGCCCTTGCAGTATCTTAGAATAAACAGGTGTAAAATATGTCAATGCAGGTATCGATACGTGAAGGTGAATCACAGGAATCATTGTTGCGCCGTTTCCAGAGGATGGTGCAAACGAGCGGCGTTCTGCGTGAAGCTAAGGTTTACCGTCACTTCATGTCCAGAGGGGAGAAAGAACGTATGAAGGCGCAAAAGAGCATCAGACGGAGACGCCGTCAGATTAACTCCGGGCCTCGATAGGCGCAGATTTAGTCGCGGTGGTTCTTTAAGGAATCATCAAAAAGGACATATATGAAAATACTTCTGGTTTATCCACAGTACCCGGACACCTTCTGGAGTTTCAAATACGCTTTGAAATTCATATCCAAGAAAGCCGCCTTCCCGCCGCTGGGTCTGCTCACGGTAGCGGCAATGCTCCCCGAAGCATGGGAGAAAAAACTGATAGATATGAACGTTTCCAGGCTCACCGATAATGATATCGAGTGGGCCGATTTGGTTTTTATCAGCGCCATGGAAGTGCAAAAGGATTCAGCGAGAAGGGTAATTGCACAGTGCAATAAACTCGGTATCAGAACCGTTGCCGGAGGCCCCCTGTTCACCACCGGATATAAAGAGTTCGACGGAGTGGACTATTTCGTACTGGGTGAAGCCGAAGTTACCCTTCAACCTTTCCTGGATGACATACAGGCAGGCCGTCCCCGCCATATATATAGCTCCGATGAGCATCCCGACATCAGTAAGACCCCCGTTCCAATGTGGTCTCTGATAAACATGAAGCATTACTCATCCATGAACCTGCAGTATTCACGGGGGTGTCCGTATAACTGTGAATTCTGCGATATCGTCATACTGAATGGCCATACACCGCGGACCAAAAACAAAGACCAGTTTATAGCCGAGATGGATGCTCTCTACGAAGACGGCTGGCGCGGTAGTCTATTTATCGTGGATGATAATTTCATCGGCAATAAGAAAAAGCTGAAAGCGGAAATTCTTCCGGCGCTTATCGAATGGCGGGAAAAAACAAAGTACCCGTTCCCACTATGCACCGAAGCATCAATAAACCTGGCTGACGACGAGGAGTTGATACGGTTAATGGTTGACGCTGGTTTCGATGTGGTATTCATCGGCATTGAAACCCCCAACGAGGAAAGCCTGGTCGAGTGCACCAAACTCCAGAACCAGAACCGCGACCTGGTCGCTTCTGTTAAAAAACTCCAGGAGTTTGGCCTGGAGGTACAGGGCGGATTTATTATCGGTTTCGATAATGACCCGGAGTCCATCTTTCAAAGCCAGATAGACTTCATTCAGAAGAGCGGTATCGTCACGGCAATGGTAGGACTCCTTAATGTACCGCTCGGCACCAGGCTGTACAAGCGACTGGAAAAAGAAAACCGTCTCCTCAAAGCCTTCACCGGCAACAACACGGACCTCTCACTCGACTTCATACCAATAATGAACTCCGAAATGCTGATTAACGGCTACAAACACGTGGTGGACACGATATACTCGCCCAAACACTACTATGAACGTATCAAGACTTTCTTAAAAGTCTACAAGCCGCCGAGGGCGAAAGCCGGTAAAATCCAGATACACCACTTCAAGGCTTTCTTTGGTTCTATCTGGTTCCTGGGCGTGAAGGGAAAGGGCAGAAGGTATTACTGGAGACTCTTTTTATCATATTTACTGGAGTCTCCTCCGAAATTCGCCCGGTTTATTGTTCTTTCTATTTACGGATACCATTTCCACCAGGTAGCTCTTGCCCAGGCATGGTAGCTGCTATATCTTAGCAGTATCACCCATCCGGCTATTTATTCACAGTCATCTGCTTCAGCCCGGTCATTTTATCTGCATGACCCTGAATTCCAAGCTCTTTAATCTGCCGTATACAGGCGGTACGGTTGGAGTGGAAGATACAGGCGAACAACTTAGCCAGCAGATTATTGAATTTACCGCAGTCGGCAGGATTCTCGTATTCCTTGCAGTCGGCACAGGTCAGGTATTCATTTTACTCACAGCAGACTTTTATCTTGCACCATTTCGCCTTGATATTATCATGGCAGCCCGGATACCTCTCCTTGAGGTAAGACCCGCAAGCCCCGCAGTAAAGACCGTAATACGCCACTAAATCAGGGTTCGACACCACCTCTTTCATGCTCGCCCTCCTTTCCGCAGATAAAAATATAAATTATGTCTGGTTTTTGGTTTGTTATGCATTATAGTATACAGGATGGATAAAGGGGAGGTCCGGTCGTTGGAAGCCGTAGCAGTAATAGCCAACGTACGCGCCGGCAGCGCCGATGCCTTCGACGAAATCGTCGAGCATTACCAGTTTCCCATTATCCGCTACCTCTACCGGTTAACGGGAGACTATATGACGGCATGCGACCTAGCGCAGGATACTTTTTTTCAGGCCTATAAGAGTATTCTCAAATCGGACTCAGAGCTCCACCTGAAAGCCTGGCTTTACCGTATCGCCACGAACAACGCCCGACAATATCACCGGAGAAGAAATATACTCTCATTTATCCATATCGAGAATATGCGTAAAGCCGAAATTTCAGGTGACGGAAATCAACCCGAAGAAACGGTCGAAGAGATGGCGATACAGGACGTACTGCGTAAAATACCATCCGAACAGAGAACCTGCCTGGTGCTTCACTATGTGGAGGGTTTTAAATACCGGGAAATCGCCGAGACCCTGGGAATAACGGAAGAAGCCGTGCAGAAACGTGTTTCGAGGGGAAAACAATTATTCCGGCGGCTATACGAGGGAGGAAACAGATGAACTGTAAAGACCTGGAAGTATTACTATCAGCCTACGCTGACGGTGAGCTTGCTGAAACGCATCGGGATTTTATAGAAGAACATCTTGCCGGCTGCTCCGAATGCCGGGCTGCTCTTGAAGAATATAAAAAGACCCGCGAAAAGCTAATCTCACTCAGAGAAATGCCGGCTATGCTGGATATAAGAGAGGCTGTCATGTCAAGAGTAAAACTGCTGGAAACCCCGGCAAAAGTACGGCGATAGCTACGTCCCGCCCTGATAGGAGTACCCATCATAATAATCCTGGCAATAGTCCTGCCGCTCCAGCTTTCCGGTGTCTTTAGCGGCACTTCCGGTATTATCGCTAAAGCCTACGCTGCCGGTTCCGGTCTTGAATCTTACCGGTATATGAAAGATGATTATCATCAGGACAGCCCATCTGAAGAAATGGTGCACATCTATCATGCAGAAATTAAGTATACCACTCCAGACCGTTACCACCTGATAAGTGAAACCCTCCAGAGAGTTACCGCCCCTCTGCCAAATCGTGTTGAAACAATCCGCATAGGAGACCGGGCATACACCAATCTACCCAATGTTTTTTACGAATTTGAGGAAGAATGGTATGAGCAATTCACTCCTACGGAAGATAAAACACTGGACTACCTGAACCTGCTGGCTGAAATCAAAACCCTGGATGATGAGGCTATTGACGGGACGGACTGCTATCACTATATCGGTGAGGTGGATATAGATAAGTTCCTGGAGTGGTCACTCCCTCCGTTTGAAAGAATGTACTACAGAATGGATAAAAATCTGCCGTGGGGTATGACGACAGACCTAGAGGACTGGATTGAACAGCGTAATGCCAGTTATCTTACCCAGGATATGACATTCGAATTCTGGATTGGCAAAGATGACTACCTGCTCCGCAAGGCTAAGCTGGTCTACCAGACCAGGGAAGGCGAACACTCGACCTGGAACAAGTACAAAGCCATAAATATAATGCATTATTACGATTTCAACGAGGACATAACCATCGAGCCGCCGTTGGATGATTCCGGTGAGCTCCCGGCTGGATGGATTTCTTATGTGATTGAGCCGCTGGAGATACCTGAAGAGCCAACTACAGCGATAGCATCCCCCACTCCAAGAGAACCCAGCGGTAGCCAGGATATTCCCGACGTATTTACCAGAGCCCTCGCCATCACACA
>CAZCMK010000019.1:9051-30948 GCA_964499775.1 uncultured Dehalococcoidales bacterium
CCAGCGGTAGCCAGGATATTCCCGACGTATTTACCAGAGCCCTCGCCATCACACAGCAACCCGAATCGTTCAGGGTAATGAGTAAAACGTATGAGTACTTCAACGACGGATGGAAGCATTCAATTAGTTCAATATACGAGTACGGCGGTGATAATCTTTACCATTTACTGTTTGAGCCCACCGAGGAATACAAGGAAGCCTATCCTTTTATGGGAATAACGCTGGAGTTAATCATTATCGAAGACCAGATATATTCCCGTAATTACATTACACCCCCTGAGATTACATACGACTCCGATGACAATGGCCCTACCAGTGACAATACTCTCAAAATACTCGAAATGCTCATTGATATCGAAGAATTATCGGATGCAGAGGTAAACGGCACGGACTGCTATCACTACAGGGGAATTCTGGATGTCGAAAAGTTCCTGGAATGGTTTTATCCCGTCTTTCTGGAAGATGCTGCCACTATGAAGGAAATTTCAGAAGAAGAATACGGAATAGAGTACGATGTCGAGCAGGGATGGGAAACGATTCAACACATATACCGGAGTAAAGAATCGATTTATGAGTACTGGATAGGAAAAGACGATTACCTGATACGCAAGAGGGTATTAACCGAAAGGAAGTTGCTTGAAAATCCCCTTCCGCTGGACGATTTATCCGGTGAATCTACACGGCAGATTATTACTGAATACCTTGACTTCAACGAGGAAATCATAATAGAAGCTCCGCTGGATGAGTCCGGCGAACTGCTGGAAGGATGGGTATTGACCACTCCAGAAGAATAGTTTTTATGTAAGTAATCCTGCACTGAAGCCAGTCCGCCAGAGGCGGGCTGGCTTCTTTTAGTAATTACACCGCACACCTAACTTCAGTTGACTTTATGTTATAAATGGGATAACATACGAGAGAATTAGGGTAAGGGATTACCCAAACCGGAGAACAGATACCGGGAGTCTCAATTCAGGGGAGAGGAAGATATGCCGTTTCGTATGGGGCCGTGGGAAATAGCTCTCATCGTGATAGTCATCCTTATTGTCTTCGGAGTAGGCAAGCTGCCGCAGGTCGGCTCCGCCATCGGTAAAGGACTACGCTCATTCCGTAAAAGTGCAAAGGGAGAAGACACAGATGATGAAGAGGAGGAGGAGGAGGAAGAGGAAGAAGTAAAGCCCAGAAAGAGAGCCACGACTACCAGGAGGAAAACAAAAAAGAGTGCATAAATACGGCGTTCTCAAGTCGTGATAGATTATCAGGAGTTTCCGTTAACTCCGGTCGGTATAAACCAACCGGAGTTTTTTATTGGAATGGAACCTGTTACAGCAGACCGCGGGACTTCAACAGTTTAACGGGCGAAATAAGGTGTTTCCCGAACCAGCTTTTTGCGTTTTTATCGCCCATCGCCAGCCCGAGCAGCTCGGTGAAGTAGAATACGGGGAGCCGTTCGCCGCCACGGCTCTGCCTGCCGTCAACGTTCATCTGGCACAGAGGACAGGCGGCAACCAGGGCTTCAGCCCCGGCTGAACGCGCCATATCGACAAGCTCTCCCACCAGCCGGATAACTATATCCCTCTTGGTCAAAGCAAGACTGCCACCGCAGCAGTCGACCTTCCCCGACCAGTCAATTGCTTCAGCGCCGATTGCTTCCATCAGGTCGTCCATCGACTGCGGGTTTTCCGGGTCGTCGAAGGCGACGACTTCCGGCGGACGTACCAGAAAACAGCCGTAGTAGCATGCCAGTTTAAGACCAGTCAGTGGTTTTGTTACCCTCTCCTTAATCGCTTCGAGGCCGATATCGTTCACTATTATATCGAGTAAGTGCCTTACATCATGTTCAGCCTCGTAAGGCATGTCGATAGCTTCAACTACCTGCTTCTTCACGTCTGGCTTTTCCATAAGCTCGTGCCGGGTGTGTTTCAGTCGCACATAGCAGGCGGGACAGGCGGTGGCTATATCGAGTCCCTGCTTCTCGGCGATAGCCAGGTTCCGCCCCACTATAGCGTGGTTCAGGGCGTAGTTGGTGCTGTGTCCGGACGAAGCGCCGCAGCAGTTCCAGTCGTGAAGTTCCTCCAGCTCTATTCCCAGCCGTTCGCAGACCGCTCTCACAGAAAGGTCGTATTCTTTTGCTAGAGCCGATTCAAGACTGCAGCCCGGGTAATAAGCGTACTTCAATCCTCTTTTCCTCTCGAAACATTACCGGTCTTATTGTAAATCTTCTTTAGCTGCTTGATGCCCTTGATTCTGGACGGGAAGAAGGGCAGCTTGCGTTTCAGTATCATTTTTATACCCAGTCCCAGGTCGCCGAAGTCCAGCTTCTTCAGTATGAGGTAGGCAATCAGACCGAGCTCGTACTGTTTGCCGAATATTTTAATCGGATACAGGAACGCTTTATGGAACCTGGGGATATCTTTTTCCTTGCCCTCAACACCTTCATCAATGGCTATCTCCCGCAGGGTATCCATTACCCTCAGTATGTCGATTTCGTTGGGACAGCGGGCGACACATGTCTCACAACCGAGGCAAATCCATATACCCGAACTATTCAGTACCTTGTCTTTCAGACCAAGCTGTACCATCCTGATTATCTGGTCAGGATAATAGTCCATCTCCGGAGATACCGGACACCCCAGGCTGCAGGTAAAGCACTGGTAACAGCGGTCGATTGCTTCACCGCTTATCTCTTTCACCTGCCGGGAGAAGGCGGTATCTACCGGCCGGATGCCGGAACCATCGGCCACCTGAATATTACTCATACCCCACCTCCGTTAACTCGTCTTCCCTGAAGGTAGACAGGGGGAGTTCCTCATCGAGGCTCCGCCCGGGGACATAATCGAACACCTTCTGCACCTTATCGCCGACCATCCGGAAGATAGCGAATACCGGGACGTCATTGGGACAGGCTTCCTGGCAGAGACCGCAGCCCACGCAGGAGCTAGCCATGTGATTCAGCCGGGTCAGATGGAACAGCAGCGTATCCGTGGGCATTCTCAGAGCGGCTTTTCTCGATGCCATATCGATATATTTGTCCGCGCCCCACTCGAACGTGGGCGAATCGAACAGGCACTCGCGGCAGTAACATATCGGGCAGACATCGCGGCAGTTATGGCAGTTGATGCACTTGGCGAAGGCAGGCAGCAGTTTCTCTTCCCCGCTGATTTCAGCACTGGTACGCTCGAAAAGCTCGTCCCGCTTTTTTATCTTCTCGGAGACGAGTTCGTCAATGGCGGCTTTTCTTTTTTCGGTATCACCGCCTTCGGCAAGCCCAAGCGCCTCGAGTACTTTTTCACCTTCTTCGGATGCGGCTTCGATAATTATACCTTTACTTAAATCCATACCTATCAAGCCGATTACGATATCAGCCTCCATCGGGTATGGGTACTCGCAGACCCGGCAGGCTTCTCTGAGCATAGTATCTTCTTTTCCTTCTTCTACCAGGTCGAGAGCTCGCTTGGTGGGAGACTGGCCTTCCTCGACGAGTTTGCTGTAGTCGTTTATCGAGTAAGTGCCGAAGCAGTCTATCCCTATCAGAAGCAGGTTCTGCGGAGAAATCTGCTTCAGCTTTATCAGCTCAACTACCGCCCTCAACTCGCAGGGTCTCAGCACTACTCCTATCTTTCTGGTACTTGCTTCGACCCTGGTTATAGCGGAAACGATACGTGCCGAATTGACCGGAAGCACCGGCGCCAGAGGATTGGCAGCGTCAAGCTTATCAGCGCCGGTTACCAGTGTCTGCACGGCATTGTTCGCCGAAGGAAGCTCGAAAGGAACCAGCAAGGCATCCACCAGTCCTTTTTCAAGCAGGTCCTTTAAAAACTGTCTTACGGTCCCCGTAACGCCATCCCTGCTAATTTCAATAAGAGCAGTACGCACTTTTATCTCCTCCCTAGACAGGCCACTGTTCTTTCAGGGGGTTAGGCCCCTTCTTCTTCATTTCAGAGGTTATCTCTTTCATGGTCTCGGCAAACTTGGCTCCTTCGGAAGCGCTAATCCACCGCAGCCAGACACGGTCATCATCGAGTCCCAGGGCATTGAGGATAGTCTTCAGCACGGTAATTCTTCTCCGCGTCTTATAATTACCGGATACATAATGGCAGTCGCCGGGGGCGCAGCCGCCGACGATGACGGCATCAGCCCCGGTAAGTAGAGCTCTCAGTATATATACCGGGTCAACCGAGCTGCTGCACATCGTCCTTATCGGCCGGACATTGGCAGGATACTGCATCCTGCTGGTGCCGGCTAAATCGGCGGCGGTGGATGTACACCAGTTGCAGAAGAATCCCACTATAACCGGCTCAAATTCTTCACTCATTGTCCGACCCCCTTCATACTCCGGCATCAATCATCGATAGTATCTGTTTATCGGTAAACCGTCTCAGTTTCGCCGCACCGCTGGGACAGGCAGCCACGCAGGCACCGCACCCGTAGCATAACGCCTCTCTCACTACCACTACGCCTTTGTCCTTATCCTTGACCCGCGCTCCGTAGGGACACGCCTGAATACAGACCTCACAGCCGTTACACCAGCGCTCGTTGACTTCGGCGACCACCGCCGAAGGATGCAGCTTTTCTCGACTCAGCAGGGTTACCGCTCTCTGTGCCGCCGCCTGAGCATCGGCTATAACCTCCCCTATGTTCCGCGGAGCGAGAGCCATCCCGCAGGCATAGATACCTTCTTTGTTAAAGTCCACGGGGCGGAACTTGACCTCGGCTTCTTTGAAAAATCCTTCAGCGGTCAAATCGAGACCGAGCAACCGGGATATTTCTTTATTACTTTCCCCGGGAAGGACCGCCGGGCTGAGGGCAAGAATATCCGGCTCCACCATAAATCTTTCTCCCAGTACCGGCTCCGTGAACTCCACTTTCAAGGTTTCGCCTTCCAGTTTGACCTCCGGCTCTCTACCGGGCTCATACCGCACGAATATCACCCCGGCCTCTCTGGCACGGGTGTAGTACTCTTCCATAAAACCGTAGCTCGTCAAATCACGGTAAAAAACGTATATCTGCACTTCAGGATTGAGCTCCTTCAGTCTGAGCGCATTCTTCAACGCCTGACCGCAGCAAATACGACTGCAGTAAGGTCTTTCTTCGTTTCTCGAACCGACGCACTGAATCATCACCACCGTTCCGGCATCCAATCCGCCTGAGTCCAGTTTCTTCTCCAGCTCATTCTGGGTCACAATGCGGTCGCTCTGCCCGTACAGATACTCCCCGGGCTTATATTCTCTGCCGCCGGTGGCAACGATAACGGCTCCCACCTGGAGAGCAACCTCTTCATCCTTGCCGCTAAGGACAATCTCGAAGCTACCGGCATAACCTTCGAACTGCGTTACCTCAGATTCGGTATAAACGTGAACCAGGGGACTGGCTTCCACTTCCCGGGTAAGCCCATCGAGCAATTCCTGCGGGTTATTACCCTCCAGGGTATGGTATATATTCCTCAGGTTGCCCCCCAGCTCAGATGTCTTTTCTACCAGATGGACTTCATAGCCCTGTCCGGCAATATTCAGGGCGGATACCATACCACCGAGACCACCGCCGATAACCAGAGAGGTGTTTTTTACGGCACTTGAGGAAGCAGTCGATTCCTTTTGTAGCTTTGCCCTCTCTACTGCCATTTTGATGAGACTCTTTGATTTGGCTGTCGCCGCTTCCGGCTGCTCTCTGTGTACCCAGGCTACTCCCTCTCTCAGATTGATAAACTGAACGAAATACCTTCCCATACCGGCTTCACGCACGGCGCTTTCTATGATGGCGCCGCAGATTGTAGGTGAGCAAGCTGCGAAAATTATACGGTTGGCTCCCGACGACTTTATATCGTCTACCGATTTTTTCAGGCTTTCACTCTGGCATAGGTAGGGTGTTTCCGCAGCATACACGACACCCGAAAGATTTCTGGTGAACTCAACAATTTGTTTTATGTCAACTACCGAGCTTATTTCCTCTCCGCAGCCGCATACGATAACTGCCGTAGCCGGCTCACCTTCAACCGCTTCAACATAAACATCCTCTTCTGGCACAGACTGGACATTTATCGGCGAAAGCAGAGTGGAGACCCTGCAGGCGGCAGCGCCGGCTTCAATCAGTGTATCGGCAATATCTTTCGGCGAGGAGGTCGAGCCGCAGACATAGACTCCTCCACGGCTTGTTTCAACGGGTTTAAATTCTTCCGTACGGCAGAAACCCCACTTATCCAGCTCTACCCCCACCGTCTTACCCAGCTCGGTGAATTTCTCCGGGGGCACCTGCCCTACCGATAACACCACCATCTCGAAACGGTGATTTTCCGGTTTCCCGTCTTCCGCCCTGGCAACAAGGATTATATCGCCCGTCCGCGGGTCCTGGCGGATTACCGGAACGCGGCACCTGATAAATTTGACTCCGCATTTATCTTTCGCTTCCAGGTAATACTTATATCCGTCCTTGCCGAATGCCCTGATATCCATATAGAAGATACTTACCTCGATATCAGGATTAGCCTTTTTAGCCAGGATAGCCTCTTTAATAGCGTACATACAGCAGGCGGAAGAGCAGTAATTACGCTTCAACTCCCTGGAGCCCACGCACTGGATAAAAGCCAGCGAAGAAGGTGTTTTCTCATCGGAAGGACGTACCAGCTTTCCGTTCCAGGGCCCACTGGGGCTGACTATTCTTTCAAATTCTATACTGGTCACCACGTTTTTATAACGCTGGTAACCATACTGGGTGGTAAGTTTAGCATTAAATTCTTCAAATCCGGTGGACAGGACAATGGCGCCAACCTTAATTTCATTAATATCATCTTCAGCATCCAGGTCTATAGCCTTAGCGGGGCATTTCTCAACACAGGCACCGCATCGGGTGCAGCTATCCCAGTCGATAAGGTAGGCATTGGCTGAAACCAGCGGGTGCCGGATATATATCGCTTTCCGCATGTCCAGCCCTTGATTAAACTCGTTGGGCGTTTCCACGGGACAGACTTCAGCGCACAGGCCGCACCCGGAACATAAATCACGGTTTACACCAAGAGGTCTGCTCTTCAAAGTAACCGAGAAATTACCCGCCTCACCGTCCACCTTCTCAACCTCGGTGAGGGGTAAAAACTCGATATTCGGGTGGTTAAGGCCTCTGCGCAGGCAGAACTGGGCAGACTCATCCCCGACCATTATGGGAAGCATCTGGCACATACCGCAGTGGCTATTAGGGAACCACTTGTCCATCTGGAGAAGTGTCCCTCCGATATCAGGACTGCGGTCGCAGAGATACACCTTTATGCCGGACTCGGCTAAATCGAGGGCGGCTTTGATTCCCCCCACGCCGGCGCCGACAACCAGTGCCGTCTTTTCTTTTTTTTCTGCGCTCATATTATCTACTTATATTCGCGGGTAGCTACGTCGACTTTTTCGAAAAACTGCTTCGGTGTCCAGTTCCTGTGCTTTATCGCCTTCGACGGGCAGGTAACAGCACAAGCCCCACAGCCTTTGCATAATGCCTCATTCACCTTGGCAACATTACTTTTCTCATCTATCTCAATCGCCCTGTAGGCGCACACCGAAACACACAGTCCGCATCCATTACATACCTCTTCATCGACATATGCTGTAGCCGCCTCCACCTCCACCTTGCCTTTGCTTATCATCGCCAGGACCCGCGCCGCGGCAGCCGAAGCCTGCACCACGGTATCGGGTATGTCCTTGGGACCCTGGCAGCAACCGACGACGAACATTCCGTCATTCATCGTCGCTACCGGGTCGAGTTTTGGATGCCTCTCAAGGAAGAAGCCATCGGAACTGCGATTGATATTGAACAGCCGGGCGACATCACCGGCGTCCTTACGCGGCTCGAGTGCCGTACACAGGACAACCATGTCCACCGGAACTCTCATCATCGCTCCCAGTAGTGTATCCTCGCAGATAACGACCAGCTTTCCTTTTTCTTCATCATTTATTGCTTTATCGGTAACCTTGGCTACTTTGCCCCGGATGAAATTAACTTCTTCATCAGCAATGCGCTTATAAAATTCCTCGTAGCCTTTGCCATAGGAACGCATATCAATATACATCTGATATACATCGGCTCCAGTATTTTCCTTTATCAGATGAGAATATTTGAGAGCGTACATACAGCATACCCGGGAGCAGTACTCATGATAGTTCGTATCGCGACTGCCAACGCAGTGTACAATGGCTACGCTCTCCGGAACCGAGCCGTCCTTCATAAGGATTTTCCCGAGCGTTGGCCCTGAAGCATTGCTCAGCCGTTCGAACTGGAGGGCGGTAATAACGTTATCGTATTTTCCATACCCGTACTGCGTAATAACAGACGGGTCGAAGGAATCGTAGCCGGTAGCTATGATAATCGCACCTACATCGACTTCTACTATTTCATCCTGCTGTTCGAAATTTATAGCACCCGCCTGACAGAACTTCTCACAGGCACGGCAGGTCCCTTTTAAGAAGTAGGCGCAATTCTCAGTATCTATTACCGCCACATTCGGTACTGCCTGGGCGAAGGGAATATATATAGCTTTCCTTTGTCCCAATCCCTCGTCGAACTCACTGACTACTTTCCACGGACATTTTTCCATGCAGGTGCCACAGCCGGTACATTTGTCTGCATCAACATACCTTGCCTTTTTCCGGACCTTCACCTTGAAATTACCGATATAGCCCGATACTTCCTCTACCTCGCTATAGCTCATCAGCTCGATATCGGGGTGACGCCCCACCTGACTGAGAAGGGGTGTGAAAATACAGCTTGCGCAGTCCAGCGTAGGGAAAGTTTTGTCGAACTGTGCCATGTGTCCGCCGATACTCGGTTCTCTTTCTACCAGATACACTTTATTCCCGGAATCGGCAATCTCAAGGGCGGCCTGTATCCCGGCAATTCCGCCTCCGACAACCATAGTGGCAGGAGTTACCGGGACTTCCTTGATCTCCAGCGGCTCCTGGTATGCTACCCACGCCACCGCAGCACTAACCAGTTCCTTGGCTTTCTCCGTTGCTTCCTTACCGTCAGCGGTTACCCACGCATCCTGCTCACGGATATTAGCCATATCGAAGAGGTACGGGTTAAGTCCGGCTTCCTGGCAGGCAACGCGGAAAGTATGTTCGTGAAGCATCGGCGAGCAGGAAGCTACAACCACGCGGTTCAAGCCCAGTTCCTTGATATCATCCTTTATCAGGTTTTGTCCTGGGTCCGAGCACATATACATATAGTCCCTGGTAACCACCACATTGGGAAGCCCCCGGGCATATTCAGCTACTTCTTCTACATTTACCACGCCGGCGATATTAAGACCGCAATGGCACACGTAAACGCCTATCCTGATTTTAGCTTCCATGTGCAGAAACCCTCCTTAAGGCGCTATATACACTCCTGGACCAGCTCGGCAATATCCTTTACTTCGATAGTATCTTCCTTGCCCATAGTCCTCAGACTGTCTTCGAAGTTACACAGACAATAAGGACAGGCAACAGCCAGTATATCGGCACCGGTCTCAATTGCCTGCTCCAACCTGATATCGGAAAATCTTTCTCCCTTCTTCGTCTCCATCCATATTCTTCCGCCTCCTCCTCCACAGCAGAGGCTGTTTTCGCGGGATTCGTCCATTTCGATAAGCTCCAGACCGGGGATACTCTTTAATACCTTTCTCGGCTCATCGTATATACCGTTATGGCGTCCCAGATAACAGGGGTCATGATAAGTAACTTTTTTATTCAGTTCGCCGGTGAACTTCAGCTTGCCCTCATCTATCAGTCCTGCTAAAAACTGTGTATAGTGTAATACTTCGAAATCACCCCCAAGCTCGGGGTATTCGTTCTTAAAAGTGCTGTAACAATGCGGGGAATTTGTGACTATTTTTTTTACACCGGCTTCGTTAAAGGCGGCGATGTTAGACTGAGCCAGGCTCTGAAAAAGGCTTTCCTGGCCCGCCTTACGAGCGCTTTCACCACAGCAGCTTTCTTTTTCTCCCAGTATCCCGAAATCAACGCCGGCTTTTTTCAGGACATTTGCGGCAGCCTGAGCAACCTTTTGTATCGAAGGGTCATAGGCGGGTATACAACAGGAGAAATACAGTATTTCGGTTCCGCTATCGAATATTTTTACATCAATATCCTTAGCCCAGTTAGCCCTGTTTTCCCGCGGTTCACCCAGCGGATTACCCGTTCCGGACATATTTTTAAAAGTGATTCGGAGCGAGTCCGGGACTCCGCCGATGCCGAATTCGACGACAGCTCTGCGCATAGCCCTCATAACATCAATAATCTCGACACCGCGCGGGCAATTCTGAACGCAGGCCCCGCAGGTAGCGCAGGTCCATATATCCTCATCTTCGAAATCAATCAGCCCGAGCTGCCCCTGATGCATTATTTTACGTACACCAAATTCCCTTACAAGGTTCCACGGGCAACTGGCGGTACACATACCGCATTGATAACAAAATTTAAGAAGGTCACCGCCTTCTTCCTTTATGATATCTACCGCCTCTTTATAGGGTGACACGGCTTGCATCACAGACCTCCTCATTCAGGCTGTGCCGAAAATTCTACCTATATTTAATATATCCTATTTGAGTATGGCGTGACAAGCAGTCACCGTTTTTTTTGTGTAATATACAAAACAGTAGTTTTGCATCCTGCATATATACGTGATGCGATATGACAGGATATATGCCCAACACAAGTATTACAGGATATATTTGTACTCAATTACCGGGTTGTTATGAAGGATTATCAAGTCCCAGCAGCGAACTTAGCTGGGCTGCGGAGTACTTGCCGGGATGTTCGCGGTTGGCAGCCATTTCCCTGGAAATCCTTAAAAGCGTCTCGTTAATCGGAGCTTTCTTTCCCAGACTCGCAGCCAATCGAACGACTTCGCCGTTAAGGAAATCGGTTTCAACCGTCCCCTGCTCTCGGGCAAGACTCTGCCAGGTTGAGCTTTGCGCTTCGGAATCAATACTTCCCCGTAACGGCGCAGTGATATCAGGCCATTCTTTACTTACCTGCTCCTGGGATATCCAGTGAATATTTGCTTCGGCGAGGAGGTCGGTCAGCTCTTTCTGGGCCGCCTGCATAATATTACCGGTTTCGCCCCAGCTCGCGTTGGTGATAGCCCCTATAGCGTTGCCGAGGTTGCCCACGAGTTTCCCCCACTTGTAGGGAATCACATCTTCACTGGTCCTGACATAGAAGCTCGCAGTCCGCAGGTGCTCCGCTACTTTCTCAGCCGTCTCATCGTTGCCTTTCGGATATTTCCCGATAATAAACCAGCCCGGTGGGTCACGACGGGCTATAACCTCTCCGTCCTTTAGATAAACGGAGCCTACCCGTACCATCGCTCCGTAGACCCTGGAAAAGTGACGGGAGACTGTTTCTTCGTTCCTTACACCGTTCTGGAAGCAGAACACGGGCACGTCATCGACTACCGCCTTCAGGTCCTTCATAGCTTCTTCCGTGTTCTGCCCTTTCATGGTCAGGCAGACTGCATCTTCCGGTCCGAACTCAACCTGCTCAGGTCCGGTAACAGCCGGAATACGCAGCATGTGTGTGCCCGAAGGCGTTATAAACTTCAGACCGTTTTCATTAATGGCATTTACGTGACCCGGGCGTCCAATCAATACCACATCCTGTCCGGTCAGCGCCAGATGTCCCCCCATCACGCATCCGATTCCTCCAGCTCCATATATTATCAGTCGCATATCTCCCTCCATTCTCAGCTAAATAATGGCATAAAATATTCCGATAATGCAATTTTGTTTACGGTCATTATTAGTTGTTTACCTTCCCTGTTCATGCTAATCTATGTGATATACCAAAAAACCGGATTCACAGGAAATTATGACAGGCAAAGACTACATACTTGCCATAGACCAGGGGACCACAGCCAGTACGGCTTTACTCCTGAACAGGGAAGGCCAGGTGGTCTCCAGCGCCTCGCAGGAAATCAAGCAGATATACCCGGAGCCGGGCTGGGTGGAACAGAACCCGCAGGAGCTCCTCCAATCATCACTTGCCGTAGCCCGCGAAGCTCTAGAGAAAGCCGGAGTGTCCGCCTCTCAGGTCGGCTGTCTCGGAATAACCAACCAGCGGGAGACAACCATAGTCTGGGAAAGGAACACCGGTAAGCCGGTATATAACGCCATCGGGTGGCAGTGCCGTCGTACCGCCGAGTTATGCGAGGAGCTTATAAAGCGGGGTATGAGCAAACCAGTACAGGAAAAGACCGGACTTATTATCGACGCCTATTTCTCCGCCACGAAAATCCGCTGGCTCCTGGACAATATCCCCGAAGGACAAAATCGCGCCAGCCGGGGCGACCTTCTATTCGGGACGGTAGATACCTGGCTGCTATGGAACTTAACCGGTGGGGCAATCCATGTCACCGATTATAGCAACGCCAGCCGCACCATGCTTTTCAATATCCATACTCTTACCTGGGATAAAGAACTGCTCGAAATGCTGGGCATACCGGAACAGGTACTTCCCCGGGTAATGCCATCAAGTCAGGTCTACGGTGAGACGGTTGAGGGTCTCATCGGCGATTCCCGTATCCCCATCGGAGCACTTGCCGGAGACCAGCAAGCAGCCCTCTTCGGTCAGGCTTGCTATGAGGCCGGCTCGGTAAAGAATACTTACGGCACAGGCTCATTCGTCCTGCTCAATACGGGCAGAACCCCGGTGCCCTCCGAGAAAGGACTGGTAACGACGGTAGCCTGGGGACTACACGGTGAAGTGTACTATGCCATGGAAGGAAGTATTTTTGTTACCGGGGCAGCCATACAGTGGCTCAGGGACGGACTCCGCATAATCGATAATACTGCCGAAAGCGAGGGTATGGCAAATTCAGTGCCCGATACCGGAGGCGTCTATTTCGTACCTGCTTTCGTCGGACTGGGTGCTCCGTACTGGGATATGTATGCCCGCGGTACCATCCTCGGACTTACCCAGGGCACCAAGCGGGACCACCTGGTAAGAGCCGCACTTGAGTCCATAGCCTATCAGGCAAAGGATGTTATCGAGGCAATGAGCAGCGAAGCAGGGCTCGATGTACCCATGCTCAGGGTGGATGGCGGCGGTACTGCCAACGAGTTCCTGATGCAGTTTCAGGCGGATATCCTGGGAATTCCCATTCAGGTAGCGGCGGTTGCCGAGACCACCGCCATTGGAGCTGCGTATCTGGCAGGTCTTGCCGCGGGCTTCTGGAAAGACACCGCTGAAATATCACATAAATGGCGTGCCGCCGGTATATACGAGCCCGCAATGTCCGCCGACCGTAGAGAAACCCTGTATTCAGGATGGAAACGCGCCGTCGAACGCGCTTCCGACTGGACCGGGAGTTAGACTGGGGGAAATAACTTGAAAAGAGACCTGGATGCGATAGCCAGAGAGACCTTCGACCTTACCGTGGTAGGCGGAGGCATCATCGGAACGGGTATTGCCCGGGATGCCGCTCTCCGCGGCATTAAAACACTGCTCCTGGAAAAAGAGGATTTTTCCTACGGTACCACATCACGCTCTTCACGTCTGATTCACGGAGGTTTGCGTTACCTGCGTCATCTGGAGTTTAAACTAGTCAGGCAGGATATGCGGGAAAGAGAAGTACTCCTCAGAATCTCCCCCCACCTTGTACACCCTCTTCCCTTTTTAATACCTTTAACGAGCCGTACAGAGCGGCTGGTCATGGCTCTGGGTATGAGACTGTACGATTTCCTGTCCTTCGATAAATCCCTCCCTTCTTTTCATCACTTCTCCCGTCGTGAAACACTCGAGATGGAGCCCGACCTCGAACTCGACGGTCTGAGAGGTTCCTATCTCTTCTATGATTGTCAGATACCCTATACCGAAAGACTCTGCGTTGAAAATGCTCTCGGCGCCGCCGAACAGGGCGCACTCATAGCCAACCATACCAGACTTACCGAAGTAATAAGAGATAGCGAAGTCGTAAACGCTGTTCGGGTAAAAGACACACTCTCAGGAGAGGAATATCAGATAAAAACGCGAATGGTCGTAAATGCTGCCGGTCCTTGGATGGACCTGGTCTATAATATGCTCGACACCGGCTCGAAGCCGATGCTTAGAAGGACAAAAGGAGTCCACCTCATCACCACTAGAGTAAGCAATAACGCCATGGTACTCTTCGCCCGGAAAGACGGACGCCTTTTCTTTGTTATTCCCTGGGATGAATACTCTATCGTCGGGACTACCGATACCGATTACTCAGATGATTCGGATACGGTATGTGCCGACACGTCGGATGTGGAATACCTCCTGACGGAAGCCCGGCGTTCATTCCCCGGTCTGAGGAAAGAAGACGTATTCTATACATTTGCCGGACTCCGAGCTCTTGCCGGTTCTAAAGACGGAAGCGCCTCCGACGTTACCCGCGGTCACAGGATTATCGACCACGAGAAAATCGACGGCATAAAAGGCTTTGTTTCTATCATCGGAGGAAAAATCACCGGTTTCAGAGCCATCGCCCAGGAGGTGACAGACCTCGCAGGCGAGAAACTCGGTGTTATTACGCCCTGCACCACAGCCGTGACTCCGTTACCCGGAGCACCGGCTCTCACGGCTGATGAGCTTGAAAAGGCAGCACAGGAAAGCGGACTTTCTCTGGAAACGGTAGCCCACCTCAATAATCTTTATGGCTCACGCCTGTACCAGGTTATCGAGACTGCCAGAGATACCAAAAGGGGTAACCAGCCGATTTGCCCTCATTCACGGGATATCATCGCCCAGATATGGCATGCCGTAGAGGCGGAAGAGACTCATACCGTATCCGACTTCCTGCTGCGTCGCAGCACCACGGGTCTTGCTTCCTGTCAGGGACTGGACGCCGTTGAAACGGTAGCTGACGAGATGGGTAAACTGCTGCGATGGAGTAAAAATGAACAGCAAAGGCAAATCGAGGAATATCGTTCCTTCGTAGGCCTATGGCGGCGTTTCAGAGAGTACTCAAACGTCACCTAACCTAATTTTCCAAGGAATATACCGCATATACCTTAATAACGACCGTCAATCCTAGTTGCTACTAATCGGGTTTCACTCTTAGCGTCTTTGACACTTGGATGCTTTCTTGATAGAATGAGCCAGAGTTATTCCGGACGGCTTAGATGTGGTCTGGATTTATGTGTATCGATGCTAAGAGGAGTAACTAAAAAAATATCTCCAGCCTCTATCTTAGAGCACTCATCGCTCATCAATATTGATTACAGCCGGTAATCAATTCTTACTTACAATACTTACCTATTGTTTTTTACCTTCAGAGCGTATATTCAAAGGAGTAATGTGTCTATGGAAGAAGCGAGTATCTCATGCCAGAATGTGTGGAAGGTCTTCGGACACAATCCACAGAGCGTGCTGTCGCTTTCTGATAACGGCATGGGCAAAGAAGAAATACTCGAAGAAACCGGACATGTCATAGCGGTAAAAGATGTATCCTTTGATGTCCAGCCAAACGAAATATTCGTAGTCATGGGGCTTTCTGGAAGTGGAAAGTCAACCCTTGTGCGATGTATCAACCGCATTATTGATCCCACCAGCGGTACTATCCTCGTTGACGGAGTTGACGTCGCCCATATGGATAAAGCTGAACTTAGAGACCTCCGCCGGCATAAACTCAGCATGGTGTTTCAGAACTTCGGTCTTTTACCCCATCGTAGTGTGGAAGACAACGTCGCCTTCGGTCTTGAAATCCGTGGTGAGCACGGCAAGACAAGGCAGGACAAGGTCACCAACGCGCTGGAACTGGTGGGGCTTAAAGGCTGGGGGAAAAGCCAGATATACGAGCTAAGCGGCGGCATGCAGCAGAGAGTGGGGCTTGCCCGGGCTCTGGCATCAGACCCTGAAATACTCCTTATGGACGAGCCTTTCAGCGCCCTCGACCCCTTAATCAGGCGGCAGATGCAGGATGAATTCATCAATCTTCGTGATACCGTTAAAAAAACGGTAATTTTCATTACCCATGACCTTGCCGAAGCTCTGAAGCTGGGACAACGGATAGCCATCATGAAAGACGGTGTTATTGTACAGATAGGCACGCCGATGGATATCGTCACCAATCCTGCTGATGACTATGTTAAAGAGTTTGTCAGGGATGTCTCCCGCGGTGACGTGTTACCGGCAAGTAGTATTATGCAGAGACCGACCGTCAGGGTCAGGGAAGGCGCCGGCCTTGAAGCGGTACTGAATGACATGAAAAACAGAGAAGCTGACATGGCATTCGTTACCGATAATTTCGGAAGGATGAAAGGCGTAGTTACCGCACCGCAGGCGGAAGCTTCGCTGGAAGAAGGTATTGAAAAGGTCGACGATATATTACAGACGGAGTTCCCGCAGGCTTCTTCCGACACTTCTCTCAGCGAATGCCTGCCGCTAATCGCCGAGGGTGAAATCCCCCTCTTGATTCTGGATGACAACAAGCATCTTCTAGGCATAGTAACCAGGAAAGACCTGATTGACGCCATACAATCGGATACCGGCAACGGCAACAATAACAACGAGGAGAAATAAAATAACCCGCATCTAAAAGAAGTTCTTATGACATCAGAAATACAGGCAAATAATACCGATACCAAACCCGAGAAGCAGACTCTGTGGCAGCGACTTACCGCTGGCAAAGGAAGTAAAAGAGTACCTTTACCGGTAAAAATCGGGATTGGTGTTTTGGTAATGGTTGTCCTGATTATCATTACTTTCTGCCTGTACAATAATTTACCGGTTGATGCATCAACCGGTAAATCTTTAGACCCAGGAACAATTATCGATTACCCCAAGGAATGGTCGTTTGGATGGGAAATAATAAAGTTTATAGACAAGGTTGTGGACTGGGTGGTAATCAACTGGGACCCCTTCTTCTCCGCCATCAATATCATAGTAGTGCGGGGTATTTTAGGGCCCCTGGAGGATTTCTTCCTCTGGATACCGTGGTGGGCTATTTTCATCATAACCGGTTTACTTGCCTGGCAGACGGTGAGTATAAAATTTGCCGGCATAGCTATTGCTCTCTTGGGCTTGATGTGTATTTTTGGAGTGATTGATTTAGGCTCAATGACGCTGGCCATTACTCTTACATCTGCCCTGATCTGTATAGTCATTGGTCTGCCCATTGGAATCATCGCTGCCAAGAGCAACCGTTTTGATTCGATAATGCGACCAATGCTGGACATGATGCAGACAATGCCCAGTTTCGTCTATCTCATTCCCGCGCTGATGCTCTTCGGGCTGGGCAAGACACCGGCGGTGATGGCTACCTGTATCTACGCTATTCCGCCTATCATCCGGTTAACCAATCTGGGAATAAGACAGGTGGATTCCCAGGTTGTAGAAGCAGGCAGATCGTTCGGAACTAACGCCTGGCAGTTGCTGACCAAGGTCCAGGTCCCGCTGGCTATGCCTAATATTCTTGCCGGACTAAACCAGACAGTGATGATGGCACTGGCAATGGTGGTTATCGCTTCTATGATAGGTGCCAGTGGTCTGGGAATAGAAGTCCTTTATGGTATCAGTCGAGTGGAAGTAGGCAGAGGATTCCTCGGCGGTATTAGCATCGTGTTTATGGCGATAATACTGGACCGCATCAGCCAGGGATTCGCCAATAGACCGGATACACAACGTTCAACCTATTAGACAGTGCTGCATATGGCATAAATACATATTGGCAGGGCACTCATAGCCCCCTAAAATGATACGGAGGGAGGTGAGAAGAGACTGAAAAAATTCTGGATAGCTTTTCTTTTACTCGAGACTTACTAACGAAGAAACAGCAAATCCGTATAGAGAAAGAGGAGGTCAACAAAAAAAAGATGAAAATTATGAAACTATATCTGAAACGCTATCTGTTCCTTTGCCTGGCACTGGTTCTTGCCGTTTCGCTGTTTGCCGGATGCGGCGACGGCGAAGAGGAGAAGACTACCATCAAGTTAATTGATGGGCAGTGGGAGTCTATGTGGATCACAAATGGCATCGTCGAATTTATCATTGAAAAGGGCTACGGCTATCCGGTGGAGCAAGTAGTGACCGTCCAATCAGTGTATATGGTGGCTTTTCCCAAGGGCGAACTCGACTTGCATATGGAGTTTTGGGCGATGAACTTCCCCCCCGATTGGCTTGCTGATCACATTAGTGAGACAGGGGAGCTTGAAGAGCTGGGAGCGACGTTGGAGGGTGGACCACAGTTCTGGTGCATACCCCAGTGGGTTCATGAGGAATATAACATCAATACTTTAGATGACATGAAGGAACACTGGGAAGTATTCGAGGACCCAGCTGACCCTACCAAGGGAGCCTTCTACAACAGCCTCATCGGTTGGAACTGCACCGAAGCTAACAAAATAAAGATGGAGGCATATGGGCTGGCTGATTACTATAATACCATTGAGAGTGGTAGCGCAGGGTCCCTAGAGGCAGCTATGACCGCCGCGCAGAAGAAGCACGAACCCATCTTTGCTTACTACTGGGCACCAACAGCTCTGATGGGGATGTATGACTGGTACATCCTGGAAGAGCCCGAGTACGACGCAGATGTCTGGGATAAAATTACCGCCGCTATTGATGACGAAAGCCTTCGACCACTCGATGAGGCATGTGCCTTCGAGAGTATCCCTCTCCCCATAATCATCCACAAAAGCCTTCGTGACCGGGTACCTGACGTGGTAGAAATGCTTGAGAAATATACGATGGGTCTTGATAGGTGCAACAAAGCGGCTGCCTGGGGTGTGGAAAACGAGGTATCCGGCGAATGGGAGAAAGTGGCTGTGTGGTACCTGCGGGAGTACGATAGTATCTGGAAGACCTGGGTCACAACCGATGCCTACAACAAGATTAAGAAGGCCTTGGACGAATACGGAGCCCTACCGTAGTAGTTAAGGTTCTGGATTCGGGTGCCGGCTGAAGCCGGCACCCGGTCTTCTCCTTTTCAAGGAAACCCTTTCTATATAAAAACGGTTGCCTCAACTCATCACGTCTACCGGATTAACGGATGTCAGACTTCCCGAAAATCACCTAACGCTTGACACTCACCCGTGACAACTGGTAGAATTCTTTGTTTTGTGCACCGATTTATGTTACTATTAATAAGAAAAACCGGTGCATAATCGGTTCTATTCATTTTTATAAAGGAGACCGGAAATTTACGCGATTGTTGAGACCGGTGGTAAACAGTACCGGGTAACTTCCGGACAGGTCGTAGACGTAGACCGTCTGGATGTTTATGAGGGTGACACCGTTGAACTGGATAAAGTATTGCTCATCGCCGATGACGACAAGGTAACGGTCGGCAATCCCACCGTCGAAGGAGCGAAGGTGATTGCTACCTCGCAGGGAGAAGACAGGAGCAAAAAGGTTATCGTCCTCAAGTACAAGCCCAAGGTACGTTATCGCAAGAAGACTGGACACCGCCAGTACTACACCAGACTGCTTATAGATAGTATCGTCGGGCCGGAGACCGAACCGGTCAAGAAAACCCGCCGGCGTAAAAAAGAGGTGACGGAAAGTGGCGCATAAAAAGGGAGGTGGCCGTACCAAGAACGGCCGTGACAGCCAGTCGAAACGACTCGGCGTGAAAAGGTACGCCGGTAACATGGTGAAAGCCGGGACTATACTCGTCCGGCAGCGCGGTACCCGCATTCATCCCGGTAATAACGTGGGTGTCGGCAGGGACTACACTCTGTTCGCCCTGATTGACGGCGTTGTAAAATACGAACCCGCCACCAAGGATCGGAGGAAGGTCAGCGTTTACGCTAACTAGTTGATATGAAAGAGAAAATTCATCCCCAGTATTATAAAGACGCCGAGGTAATCTGTGCCTGCGGAAACAGCTTTAAGGTAGGTTCTACCAGGAAACAGATGAAGGTAGAAACCTGCAGCCAGTGTCATCCATTCTTCACCGGCGAACGTAAAATGATGGATACCGCAGGAAGAGTAGAACGGTTCAAACGGCGCTATAATATTAAGGACTAAACAATTGTATGCCCGGTCTTACCGGCAGGGGTTGGTATATCCATAAAAAATGTAAAACAGCTAAGAGCAGGAGCGGTATTACCGAACCGCTCCTTTCTGTTTAATAAGGAGTTTATGTGAAAAACAGGGTCTATTACGGCGGGCAGGCGGTTGTCGAAGGCGTGATGATGAGAGGACAGGATACCGTGGTTACCGCCGTTCGCCGTTCTGACGGAGGGCTGGTTGTAGAGTCGCAGCCGCTACCGAGGATATACAAGGGCAAGATGCGGAAAATGCCGCTGATACGTGGTGTTATCGTCCTGATTGAATCGATGGTGCTGGGTATCAAGACGATAATCCGCTCTGCCAACATCTCACTCGAGGAGGAAGGAGAAGAAATCTCAAGCTGGTTTCTCTGGCTTATAGTAGCCACCTCCATAGCTTTCGCTTTTGCCCTGTTCTTTCTAGTACCCCTGTTTCTCACAAACCTGTTTAAAACGGAATCGTCCCTGGTATTCAACCTTATAGACGGCGCTATCCGGGTAGCCATTCTTATCGCCTATCTCTGGGTGATATCGCTTATGCCGGATATCAAAAGGGTATTCGCCTATCACGGCGCGGAACACAAGGTGGTAAACGCCTATGAAAACGGTGTTCCGATGGAAACGGAGGAAGCAAGGAAATTCGGCACGGGACACGTACGCTGCGGTACCAGCTTCATATTCACGGTGCTCATTATATCGGTCTTCGTCTTTGCCCTGATCGGTCTGCATTCTACCTGGCTCATGGTACTTTCACGAATCCTCCTCGTGCCGGTTATCGCCGCCCTCAGCTATGAGGTACTCTACTTCAGCGGCAGACATACAGACAACCGCCTGTGCAGGATAATCACGGCACCCGGACTGTGGCTGCAATCTTTAACGACAAGAGAACCCGACGACAGCCAGATTGAAGTGGCGCTGGCAGCACTGAGACGGGTTATCGAGATAGAGAACCCTGAGGATGTTACCTGGACGATTGAAGAGCCTGACGAAACGACTGAAGAATCGGGGGAGACGGAAGAATTAAATACTTCCTCTTCGTAGTTTTCTTATCTTATTCGGATAATTTTCTATAGAAGCATGTCCTGTTACCCGTGTGACAGACCGGGCCGGTGGGTTCAGCCTTAACCAGGATTGTATTGTCCTCGCAGTTTTTCCACACTTCCTTCACTTTAATGTAATTACCGGAGGTTTCTCCCTTGTGCCATAATTCCTGCCGGCTGCGGCTGTAAAACCAGACATCTTCACCGGACATGGTCTTTCCCAGGGCTTCCCTGTTCATGAAGCCGAGCATCAGCACCTCGCCGGTATCTATATCCTGGACAACAGCCGGAATAAGTCCTTTATCATCGAATTTCAGGTCTTCCATTTATCTTACCCCTTGTCCGGACCATTCGTATTTGATATTGTTATGCTATAGTATACCTCTACTCATGTCAATTTATCTTACCTTCTGAACAATGCAGGATGTGTAGCAAAATGACTATCAAAATAAGGCTGTTCAGTGAAGACGACTTACCATTGCTGCATTCCACACCAGAGGTTACAGGCGAATCCAGGCAGCCGCTGCTCTATGAACGCTACCTGCTGGAACAGGAAAGGGGCAAGCGAGTTGTCCTGTTAGCCTTTTACGATAACGAGTTTGCCGGTTACGTGACTATCATCTGGCAATCGGAATATCCGCCGTTTGCCGAGAAGAATATACCTGAAATCAGCGACCTGAATGTCCACGATGATTTGTTACGTCGCGGTATAGCCACCGCACTCGTTGACGAAGCCGAAAAACGGATATTCGAGCGTTCTCCGGTAGCCGGCATCGGCGTGGGGATGTACGCCGATTACGGTCCCGCGCAGCGTATGTATGCCCTGCGGGGTTATGTCCCCGATGGACAGGGACTGGCATACAAAGGGAAGACCGTAGAGCCGGGGCAGGCAGT
>CAZCMK010000020.1:0-6807 GCA_964499775.1 uncultured Dehalococcoidales bacterium
ATAAGGTGTAGATTATAGAACACGTTCATGGGGATTATAAGATGATTACAATTTGTGAGGTTTAATATGGATTCGACAAGTTCAATAGCCGCAATGGCTTTAACAAAAATCGGGTCTAATGTTATTGATGACCTATACAACCTTCTTAAATCTAAAGCGGTACAACCTATAAATAAAAGGAATGTAATTCGAAAATTGCCAACTCTGTCTTCTCGGATGCATAGTGTAAGATTTATTAAAACTTTATGGCAATTCGAGACCGCAGTAGATGTTGAGTCGTTTTATTGTTCACCACACATTATTTTCCCTACAACTAAGGGTAGAAAATCCGCAATCAGAAAAAGAATAGACACTATTTCGTTATTTGGTAAAAAACGAAATATTCTCATCAGGGGAATCGCTGGTCAAGGTAAATCAATACTTCTAAGACATCTATGTATCAAGGAGTTCGAATTAGGAGAAAGAATTCCAATATTCATTGAATTTCGGCGTATCCAAAAGAATGAATCTCTTTTTAACCACATATCTTCATTTTTAGATATTTTAGATTTGCCGATTGATGAGACCTTGTTTAAGATTCTATTACAGTCAGGCAAGTTTATTTTCTTCCTCGACGGTTTTGATGAAATTTGGGAAGAGCAACAACTAAAGATTCTAAGTGAACTTGAATATTTATCTTCAGTCTCTCAAAACTCTCAATTTATCATTACATCAAGACCAAATATTTCTATCGAGATGTCTTCATGCTTTGACGTATTCACTCTTGATGATTTAAAAGGAGACGAATACAAAACTGTGATTCGAAAGCTTGCTAGTTCTCGTAATTATGCCAATCTACTAATAAAAGAAATATCATCCAATGAGGCAAATATTACTGAATTACTTTGTAATCCATTAATGGTTACCCTTCTAATAATTCTATATAAATCTTATCAAGTAATACCTGACAAATTAACTGACTTTTATGATTCACTATTTCAGGTTTTACTCAGTAGACATGATGGTACTAAGCCTGGATTTAAAAGAGAAAGACGTTGTTTGATTAATGATAAACAATATCGTGAAATTTTCGATTCAGTTTGTTTTGAAGCAGGGAAGATAATACAATATATTTTTGATTATTCTACTATCTACGGTTTAGTCGGTAAATCAACGGGATTATTAGATATTAATGTAGATCCAGACAAATACCTAAGAGATATTGTTGAAGTGACTTGTCTGATATTGAAAGAAGGAGAAGAATACAGGTTCATTCATAACAGTGTTCAAGAGTATTTTGCAGCTTCCTTTATTAGAAACAGACCAGATATTTCGGTTAGAAAATTTTATCTTGCCTGTCTAAATAACTATAATACTTATATAAATTGGATGCAGGAAATCGAGTATTTATCCGAGATTGACCGATATCGGTATATTAAACATTATTTTATTCCCCTATCCATGAAGTTTTTGAATGTGAATGATGATATTGAGCTAATAAATGGCCCTCCCCGATTGAATTCAGAACTCGTTTGCCATCTTATTAAATATATAGACATTGGACTCGACACAAATCAAGGTAATGGTATGTGGTCGTTGTCCTTACCTTTTTTATCTCAGATATTACCTGAGCATGGGGAAATAATTGTTGACGATATTTTTAACTTAGATTTTTCTGATGTTGCTATTAAAGTAGAAAGCGGAGAGATAATTATTGATACAAATTTGTTATTATTCAAAATTGATACTGAAGCAGAACAAAGAGAAATTTCTTGCTTGCAGATTTATAATGAAGGATTCTTAGTAGAACAATTATACTCGATAACCCAAAAAATAGTAAACTATATCTATCCTCGATGGAAAGAAGCCTTTGATTATATTAGCAGGGAAGATGTAGATATTACAGCTGAACTTGATATATAACACCGACAAACACAAAAGATTGTTGCTAACATTTTTGCTAACGAACTTTTCACCACATTTAATTACAAAGGGGTACCAATGGGTACCCCTTTAAGCTAAATCGAGTATTTTTTGTTATAATTGTCTATCCTTATACCTTCGGGTAGCCGGTACTCCGTAGGCCGGTACCTGAACGGACTGATGGAAGAGAGGTAATACATGGGACAGAAAATACAGATTACGGAATATCTGGATATAGACCTTGACGAGGAAAAATGGTGCTGCAATCGGTGCGGCCGGGTATTAGTATCCGCCAGGGAGAATTACAAGAAGGGGTGCCTGGTTTATGACCGTGACCCCAGAACCATTTACAATCCGGTCCTTGAAGACGGTAGTTTCGCTCCTGACCCGGAAATATGCCGGATTGTGGAATTCTATTGCCCGGGCTGTGCAGTAATGATTGAAAATGAAGTGCTACCTCCCGGACACCCTATCACCTGTGATATAGAACCCGATATCGACAAACTTAAACAGAAGTATCTGGAAAGATAAAGCAGACAGGGAGATAGATAAAAATGGCAGAAGTTCAATCCGGGGAAGAGCAGACTGTCAGTACAAAGCCCAGAGCTGGCATCAATGTCGATATCGGCGGAACTTTTACTGATTGTCTGATTACTTATGGTGACCGGATGGTTTTCGGCAAGGCTCCGACCACCACCTATGACTTATCCAGAGGTTTCATGCAAGCTCTGCGAGAAACGGTTGTTTCACTTGGAATGTCACTGGAAGAGTTACTGGAATCGACAGAGATGATTCGTTATTCAACTACTCTGGCTGTGAACAGGTTGATTGAAAGGAAGGGACCACGGCTCGGGTTATTTACGACTGAAGGGTGGGAGGATACACTTCTTGCCGGGAGAGGAGGCTCATGGGGAGACGGAATTCCCATCAGTGACATGAGACGGCTTCCCAGAATGAAGAAACCGGAGCCAATTATTCCCCGCCATATGATAGTCGGAGTTAAGGAGAGGATTGATTATAAAGGAGACATAGTAAGACCGCTGGATGAAGAGGATGTGCTTGAAAAGCTTCGATACCTGGTAAATCAGGGTGCCCAGGGATTTGTGGTATGCCTTATAAACAGCTATACCAATCCTGTTCATGAACAGAAAATACGGGAACTGCTCAAGCGGCAGTATCCCGAATCTTACCTCGGCAGCATGATTGTGGTGATATCTTCCGATGTTTCACCAAGATGGCGGGAGTATCCCAGGATGGTGGCTACAATGCTGTGTGCCTATCTACAGCGTTCTATGGCGGATGAACTCAAGGGGATGAGCGATGAACTCAGAAGCTCGGGGTATAAGCGTGCCATGATGATGGTGCACAATAGCGGCGGTATGGCTGAGGTTTTTCGGACTACTGCGCTTAATACTTTTAATGGCGGTCCATCTGCCGGCATCATCGGAGCGGCTTATATCGGTAAGGAGCAGGGGTTTCCGAACATCATTGCTACGGATATGGGAGGAACCAGTTTTGATGTGGGATTGGTCGTGAATGGTAACCCGAGCTTTTACCAGTATCACCCTGTAATAGACCGCTGGGCTGTGGAACTAACTATGCTTGAGTCAAAGTCAATTGGGGCAGGTGGAGGCTCTATAGCCGACGTTGACCGGCTTATGAGCAATAAATTGTCAGTAGGACCTCGAAGTTCCGGCTCTATGCCGGGTCCTGCCTGTTATGACCTTGGCGGCACCGAACCCACGGTGACCGATGCCGATGTCGTGCTGGGTTACGTTAATCCCGAATATTTCCACGGCGGCAAGATGAAGCTTGACAGAGAAAAGGCTGTTAATGCCATCCGCCGTAGAATTGCCAGACCCCTCCAGATGGAGGTGGAGGAGGCTGCCTGGTTGATTAAAAAGGTGGTCGACGGCAATATGGCCGGCGAAATATTCAAGAAGACTATATTGAAAGGTCGGGACCCGAAGGATTTCGTAGTATTTGCCCTGGGAGGAGCCGGCTCTACTCACTGTTGTGGTTATACTTTTGAGGCTGGGGTGCCAAAGATATTAACTTTCCCTGCTTCTCCAGTCTTCTGTGCTCTCGGCTCAGCTGTTATGGATGTTATTCAGTATTATGAAACGACTAAATATATTCTTTTAAAACAGCCTTCCGGCATCGGCGGCGCCGGTACAGGAGAATACTTTACTGATTACGAAACATTTAACAATATAGTGGAAGGATTGCAAAAACAGGCTATCAGGGACCTTGAAGGGCAAGGTATCTCGCCGGAATTTGCAGTCTTCTCTCTGGAACTGGAGATGAGGTACGGCGGGCAGTTGAACATGACACGAGTACCTTCTCCCCGATTATTTATTAATAATGAAGAGGACGTTCTGGCTGTATATGAACAATTTGAGCGGGAGTTTATCAAGGCTTACAGTGCTTTATCTGTTTTTCCTGAGGGCGGTGTCGATATATCTTCATTTATATTGCGGTCAACGTTCGTAACGCCAACATTCGAAATGCCAAAATACCCGCTAAAAGGCAGCAAAGTATCTTCCGATGCTTATAAAGGTAAGCGAGAGGTTTTTTGGCAGGAATCAGGAGGATACAAGTCTACGGACACGTATGAGCTGAGTCTACTCGAACCGGGAAATAAGGTTGAAGGACCGGCAATCATTGAAGCTTCAGATACCAATATCGTTCTACCTCCCGGAAGGGTATTTACAATAAATGAGTATATGAGTGGTATCATAGTATAGAGAGTAGATATACCCTGTAGAAAGAAAAAGGAGAAAGTTATGCGACCGACAAAAGACGAAGTTATGGCATTTATAAAACCTTCTCCTATCACCGAAGAAGAGCTGGCGGGGCTTGAAAAGCTTGAGTCGGGGGACTACGAGATCTACAGCGAACGGATAAATATGATTCTTGCCGAGTGCAAAGATGTCTTTCAGAGAGTGGGTAATTCCGATTGGGTCATGGCTGGAGACCTGATTGTCGGACTGCATACGGCCCAGGGAGATATGGTAGCTGCCTGTCTCGGTACCTACATACACAGTGTTACGGCTCAGAACCCTATCAAGTGGATTATGCAAAATTATTACAATGACTCCAGGGTTGGAGTCCATGAGGGAGACATCTTTTATTGTAACGATGCCTCTTACGGAGGACTGCATAATTGTGACCAGATAGCCTTAATGCCCATTTTCCATAAGAGCGAGCTAATAGCCTGGGCATCAACCGGAACGCACATGGCTGAGACAGGCGGCGTTGTCCCGGGAGGTATGATACCGTGGGCTAGAACCCGTTATGAAGAGGGGATGAGCCTCTCTCCAATCAAGCTGGCTGAAAATTTCGAAATTCGCGAGGACCTGCTCGAGATGATGGTCAATATGATAGGTCGCGCCGGACGGCAGCAGATTTTGGACACAAGGGCACGGTGCACGGGGGTTGACCGGCTGAGGATGCGAATTGAGCAGCTTGCTGAACAAAAGGGAGGTGATTTTGTCCGGGGTCTGCTGCGCAAGATAATGATAGTGGCAGAGGAGGGGGCAAGGAACAGAATTCGAAGATGGAATGATGGAGTTTACCGTAATACCTGCTTCGTTAGTGGAGCGGGTGTGAAGCCGGGTATCCGTCGCTACTTTTGCACTGCTTACAAAAAAGACGACCATATCCTCCTTGATTATACCGGCACCTCGCCTGAGACCGATAGCGCTTTTAATTGCTTCCCCTGGACCATGGTCGCTTATGCTGCACTCTTTATGTATTCCCATGGTTTCTGGGATTTACCTGTTTGTTCCGGCACAATGGCACCGATAGACTACATTTTCCCTGATGGCTCTTTTTTAAGCCCGGCCTGGAACGCAGCAGTATCCCATGCGCCGCATGTCGGGGAAAACAATAATGAAATACTCCCGAAAATCTTTGCCGGCATGATGTTCAGCGATTCCGAAGAAAGACTCAATATTGCCGCACCTATCAACGGAGTCGGAGGTGGTTTTGGAGGGGCAATAGGTATGGGTTTTAGTGCTACTATAAACCAGTGGGGTGTACCGATTGTTGGTGGTGGCGGCGGCTGGAGCAGGAATACCATGGGGCAGGGTGCTCGTGTTGATGCGGATGGCATGGACAGTTCCCTCTTCAGGTCCGCTGTGCATGCCACGGGGAGTGACGGTGAGGAAGCCGAGGTAGACCAGCCAACTCTTCATCTCTGGCAGAAGCATAACAAAGACACTGCGGGCAACGGTAAATACAGGGGTGGTGCGAGTGGTTATGTCGGAACGATTTTTTACGGTGTACCCTCTACCGAGCGCTCCGAGACTACCCCTGGTAATCCGATTAAACGAATGCTGGTCGGGAACGGTCTCTTCGGTGGATATCCATCAAATGACGGTCCCGGTGTTGGCATTGAAAATAGCAACGTGCTCGAACTTATGGCCAGGGGTGAAAAGAATATACCCACTTCGCCTGGAGAGATAATCGAGGGAAGAGTCATTGAAGGCGATTATAATTTACCTTCATCAAGAACCCCACGACCTGCAAGGGTGGTTTATGCGGGGTCTCTGTCGGCAGGCTTTGGCGCAGCCGGCGGGCAAGGCTACGGTGACGTGCTGGAAAGAGAGCCGCAATCGGTTGTCGATGATGTAAGAAATGAAATTATTTCAGAATGGACAGCCGTGAACGTTTACCATGTATCCTATGATACCGAGACATGGACGGCAGACGAGGAGAAAACTGCCGAACTAAGGAAAAAGGAGCGTGAAAACCGCCTGCGCCGGGCTAAGAGCTACGACGAATTTGAGAAAGAGTGGCTGAAAAAGAACCCACCCGAGGACCAACTGGGCCTTTATGGCTCCTGGCCGGATGCTAAAATAACCAATAAAATTATAAGACTATAACCTTATTTGCCAGTTA
>CAZCMK010000020.1:6907-16616 GCA_964499775.1 uncultured Dehalococcoidales bacterium
CCGGATGCTAAAATAACCAATAAAATTATAAGACTATAACCTTATTTGCCAGTTATCTATCGTCTTCCATATTATCGATAACATTCACATTATAAGAAGCTTCTGGATGGTAAAACCCATGAATGATATACGGCCTCACGATAACTAGTATGGAGGTAATTATGGAGATTGAAAAAGTAAAGCTGATTGATATGTACCGGATTATGCTCCGTATCCGGAGATTCGAAGAACAATGTGCCAGAGAGTTCGCCGGTAACCGTATTCCCGGAACCGTCCACCTTTATATTGGTGAGGAAGCCATCGCTACCGCCGTATGTGCAAACCTGAACACCGATGATTTTGTTACTGGAACTCATCGCGGACACGGACACGTAATAGCCAAAGGTGCCACTACCGATAAGATGATGGCCGAGATTTACGGCCGGGAGACCGGCTATTGTAAAGGTAAAGGTGGCTCGATGCACATTGCCGACCCTGATATTGGAATTCTGGGAGCTAATGGGATAGTAGGTGGTGGTATCTGTGTTGCAACCGGGGCGGGAATTGCCTGTGAGATGAAAGGGAAAGGCCAGGTTACAGTTTGTTTCCTCGGAGACGGTTCTACCAATGAAGGGGCATTTCACGAAGGAGTAAACCTGGCGGCTATCTGGGATTTGCCGGTCATTTTCGTTATAGAAAACAACCTGTACGCAGAAAAGACCAGAATATCAAATGCTACCAGGGTTATTGACCTTTCCGACAGGTGCAGGTCATACGGTATTCCCGGAGTTTCGATAGACGGTAATGACGTGCTGAAGGTATATGAGACAGCCGGAGAAGCGATATCTCGTGCACGGGAAGGACAGGGCCCGACGTTAATTGAGTGCAAAACATATCGGTGGCACGGTCATTTCGAAGGAGATGCCCAGGAATATAAAGGGAAAGAAGAAGCCGATGAATGGAAAGCAAAAGACCCGTTAAAAAGATACCGTGACTATCTCCTGGAAAACGGGATATTAAGTGAAGCTGAAGCAGATAAAATGGATGAAGAAATGGTTCAGGAAATAGAAGATGCGGTAAAGTTTGCCCAGGATAGTCCGTTCCCGTCTCCGGAAGAAACTGAAGAGGACGTTTTTGCATAAAGGAGAATGATGAAGGAATTAATGCTAACACAGGCTGAAAACCAGGCCTTCGATGAAGAAATGGAACGAGACCCTGATGTCTTCATACTCGGTGAAGATATCGGACTCTACTGGGGCGGCCCGTTCGGTCAATTCAGAGGTCTTATCGAGAAATACGGCCCCAAACGTGTCAGGGAAACCCCGATTTCCGAGAAAGCAATCCTCGGTGGTGCCATCGGAGCAGCTGCCGCCGGGATGAGACCCTGTGCCGCAATGATGTTTGTGGATTTTCTCGGGTGCGCTTTTGATGAAATGATAAATCAGCTTCAGATGCGGTATATGTTCGGCGGTAAGATAAAACTGCCGTTAACCATTGTGGCCAATATCGGAGCCGGATTTTCCACTGCTGCACAACATTCAAAATCCATGCTTGGTCTGCTGATGGGGGTAACCGGCCTGAAAATTGTCGTACCGTCTAATCCGTACGACGCGAAAGGCCTGTTAAAGTCGAGTATACGTGATGATAATCCAGTCCTTTTCCTTTCTCATAAGAAACTTACTCCCATTACGCAGCAGATACCGGATGAAGAATATCTGATTCCTCTCGGTAAAGCTGACGTAAAGCGGGAAGGAAATGACGTTACGGTAGTAGCCACTGCATATATGGTTCAGGTAGCGTTATCAGCAGCAACAAAACTTCAGGAAGAGGGTATCAGCGTTGAGGTGGTCGACCCTCGTTGCCTGATACCACTTGATAAAGAGACGATACTTGGTTCTGTAGAAAAAACAGGGCGAATCGTAACTGTCAGTGAAGACCCTAAAACCTGTAGTGCCGCTGCCCTGATTGCTGCCATGGTAGCTGAAGAAGGGTTTGATTTTCTGGATGCGCCGATAAAAGTTGTCTCCTGCCCTGCTACACCTGTACCGTTTTCACCGGCGCTGGAAAGCTACTATGTGCCGGATGAAGAGAATATTATACAAGCAATAAAAGAAATCATATAGAATATCATCTCGGAGGTTAACAAATGTCTATCCCGATAAAAATAGCCAAAATAGGATGGGGGACAGACCCTGTGGAACTCGTTGAATGGAGAGCCGGTGAAGGCGGACGTGTGGAAAACGACAGTGTAATCCTCGCGGTAACAACGAAGAAAATTGAGTCCGATATCCATGCCGAAGGTGACGGATATCTTCACATCGTTGTGCCTGAAGGATTAAAAGCGGAGATCGGTTCTGTAGTCGGCTATATTGCAGAAACGGAGGAAGAGTTAAAAAAAATTCAGGGAGAAAATCCAACCGATTCAGGCGTAACGGTAGAGAAAGAAGAAGACTCGATAGACGAAACATCCGTTCCTGAGGCGGTTTCAAGACGTTCACGCAAAGGTGAAGGTATCCGTATATCCCCTGTAGCCCGTAAAATGGCCGAAGAGAACAATATAGACATTTCGGTAATAACAGGTACAGGACCGGGTGGCAGAATCGTTAGAAAAGATATAGAAAATGCGATTGAAGATAGTAAAAAGCCAGGGGTATCCTCGAATATGCAACCGGGGAAAAATGTGAAATCCACGATTCCACTCAGGGGAATGAGAAAGGCAATAGCCGAGAATATGTACCAGAGCATTTCCAGCTCGGCACAGCTTACCCTGATGGGAGAAATAGATATGACCGAGGTTGTTAAGCTGAGAGAGACTCTTAAAGCTCAATTCGTAGATTCCATCACGTTTACTGATATCTTCGTATTCGTTGTCGCAAAAGCCCTTAAAGAACATCCGATTATCAATTCAAGTCTGGAAGATAATGAGATAAAAATCTGGGAAAATATCAATATCGGTATAGCGACTGCGGTTGACGAAGGGCTGATTGTCCCGGTGGTAAAAGACGCCGATAAAAAACCACTATCTTTAATCAGCCGGGAAATCAAGACCCTGGCAGGAAAGGCCAGGGAAGGGAAACTGGATTTTGAAGACATTGAATATGGGACATTTACCATTACGAACATGGGGGCACTGGGGGAAGGTTACCGGTTTGAAACCGTGATAATAAACGGTCATGAGTGCGCAATACTCGGTACCGGCGGAATCTCGGATAGAGTTGTAGCCAGAGACGGAGAGATAGTCATTCGCCCGGTAATGACCTTTTATTTTACATATGACCACCGCATTATTACGGGGGCTGTTGCTGGAGCATTTACGGAGACCGTCCGAAAACTGCTTGAAAACCCGTACCTGCTAATCATTAGTAAAGAGGATATCTGATGAGTGAAACAGGAGTATTGATAATTGGCGGAGGTCCCGCAGGTTACGTTGCAGCATTAAGAGTATCTCAACTGGGAGGCAGGGCGACACTGGTAGAAGAAAATAAGCTCGGTGGCGTATGTCTAAACTGCGGCTGCATTCCGACCAAGTTCCTGCTTCACGGCATAGAACTGTACCATAATGTAACCGGTGCCGAACAATACGGTATTAAGACCGGGAATGTCAGTATTAATATCAGTAAATTACAGTCCGAGAAAGGCAATGTTGTCAATAAGCTGGTATCAGGGGTTGATGCTTTACTGTCCGCAGGAAGAGTTAAAGTTATTTACGGAAGGGCTAAAATCAATTCACCGGACAACGTGGAAATCACCGATCGTTCGGGAGAAACGCAGACCGTTCAGCCCGATAGTATCATTATAGCTACAGGTGCCCGGGCAGCCGGTCTTCCGATACCAGGTGGGGAAATGCCCGATATACTGGATTACAAGGGGCTGCTTGAACTTGAGAACGTACCGGAAAGCATAATTATGATTGGTGGCGGAGTAATAGGCGTCGAGATGGCTACCTTCTTGAATCGTCTTAATTGCAGGGTTAGTATTGTCGAAATGATGCCACGGATTCTTCCCGCTAATGACGCAGAGACTGTCCGGGTACTGGATGACGCCATGAAGAAAGACGGGATGGATATCTATTGCGGGGCAATGGTAGAAAAGATCAAGGATAGCGGAAAGAACAAAAAGGTTACATTCTCGAATGGTAAAGGAACAACGACGCTGGAAGCCGAAAAAGTAGCCGTAACCGCCGGAATGAAACCGAATATAGAAGGAACCGGGCTGGATGAATGTGGTGTTGAGGTGAACAAGGACGGAATAAAGGTAAACGAAAGAATGCAGACGAGTGTTCCTGATATATATGCTGCCGGCGATGTTACAGGCGGAATTATGCTTGCTCACGTTGCTTTTGCGGAAGGTAAAAAAGCGGCGGAAAATGCCATGGGTAAAGTCACGTTTATGGATTACCAGGCAGTTCCCCAGTGTATATACACATCGCCTGAACTGGCGGGAGTCGGCCTTACCGAAGAGGAAGCGGAAAAACACTACCAGATAGAAACAGGGCGTTTCCCATTTGAAGCCAGCGGAATGGCCGCAATCCTCGGTGATACCAGGGGTTTTGTTAAAATTATTACTGAGAAAAAATACGACAGGATACTCGGTGTTCACATAGCTGGGCCTTCGGCATCGCACCTGATTTCGGAAGCAGCCCTGGCAATAAAGATGGAACTCACACCCCAGGAGATTATAGAAACGATACACTCCCACCCGTCTCTTTCCGAGGCACTCTGGGAAGCCTCACTGGATATAAGCGGTGAGACGATTCATTTTCCCTCGTCAAAATAGTGGAGATTATTATCCGGGTTTAACTAATAAAGAAAAATGTCTGTTGCAGTTGTTCAATGCGGAATTATGGAGTTCAGGGAAGCCTATCTTTTACAAAAGAGTATCCGTGATAAGGTTACTGAAGGTAAGGTGAGCGAAACTATACTACTTATGGAGCATTTGCCGGTTATTACGATTGGGAAATCCGGCAACACAGAAAATGTACTAGTACCCGGTAAAGAACTTGCCGGAAACGGGATATCTCTTTTTTTCACGGACAGGGGCGGCGATGTTACATTTCACGGTCCGGGTCAACTGGTGATTTATCCTATCATTGACCTGAGACAACGGGGGAAGGATGCTCATAAATATGTGTCTGGCCTTGAAGAGACGGCTATCAGAACTCTGGGTGATTATTCGATAACGGGAACTCGTGACGATTCACACGCCGGGATATGGGTAGGAAATAATGAAATCGCTGCGATAGGAATCAGCCTCAGTAAATGGGTTACGATGCACGGTATGGCACTTAATGTAAATAACGATTTACATCCCTTTTCTCTCATAAATCCGTGCGGTTTTGCTGACAGGGGTGCTGTCTCTATGTCTCAAATTCTGTCGCGTGAACTTCCTGTGATTGATGTTACAGAGAAGTTCCTCAAACATTTTGAAGATGTGTTCGAAACCTGTCTGGAGTGGCAATCTTCAGGAACATCCACCGGAGGGACTTATGAATAGCAGGCTTCCTCCCTGGTTCAAGCAGGAGCCTTCCGATATGAAAACCGTTTCGGAAGTGCAGAAACTACTGGAAGAATTAAGCCTTCACACAATTTGTGAAAGTGCTCGTTGCCCTAACGCCGGACAATGCCTGTCCCAAAGAACAGCGACATTTTTGATACTTGGTGATACCTGTACCCGACATTGTACTTTTTGCGCTGTAAAAAAAGGAGCCGCGTTACCGGTTGACGCGACGGAACCAGACCGGCTGCTTGAGGCTGTCCTGAAACTGGGTCTCAAGTATGTGGTAGTTACGTCGGTAACCAGAGATGACCTGCAGGACGGAGGGGCTTTACATTTTGCTGAAGTGATTACCAGGCTGCGAGAGAATGTGGTCGGCATTGCTGTTGAGGTACTTATACCGGATTTTCTTGGCTCAAGAGCTCCCCTTGAGATTGTCGTTAATGCCGGCCCTAAGGTTATCAATCACAATGTCGAGACTGTTCCCAGGCTTTACCCCGAAGTAAGACCGGAAGCTGATTATGACCGTTCCGTGGAGCTTCTTGCTCTTGTTAAAGAACTAAATCCGAATATGGTTACTAAATCGGGTCTGATGCTCGGGTTGGGAGAAACACACGAAGAAGTAATAGAATTAATGAATGATTTACGAGAGGCGGATTGTGATTTGCTGACAATCGGTCAGTATCTACAACCGACATCCCGGCATCACCCTGTGAAAAGATTTGTTCCCCCGGAAGAATTCCTGGAATACGAAACCACAGGCAGGGATTTAGGGTTCACGGAAGTAGCCTCCGCTCCGTTAGTCAGAAGCTCATACAGAGCAGCGGAGATGTTTGAAAAGGTCAGAACAACCCGAACATAGTATGGTTGTGGCAATGAAAAGAATGAACAAGGCTAAAAAGATTTATATTATTATGGGAATTGCATTACCCATAGCTTTTTCGGTTATTGTGTTAGCTTTGATATCAGAGAATTATTTATTTGCTGGTATTATTGGTGTTGCATCGGCTACTTGGGGTGCACTAGCTTTTTATTTATCCAGAGAATCCCAAAAATGTATAGAACAAAATAGAGATCATTTAGTAATGGCAGAAACTCCTAGAAACTTGCGGAGAAAACGTCTGGCCGAGAGCGCCAATCTTTTTATTCTACTTATAGCAGTAATTTTTTTAGTTATGGCAGTTATTTTCAATTCCCGCTTGTATTTTGTCTTAGTCGCTGTATGGTGGATATTAATTCATGCTAGTGAGATTATATTTGTCAGTATCATAACAGATAAATCACTTTACACCAAATAATTTTAAAAAGTAGTATATCTCTCAGAGATACTACTTATATCGAGTGATCTCCCTCTGTAATATAAAATACTACCACTACGGCTCTATATAAATAGTAAATTGCAAGGAGGTGAAAAATGCCTGTTGTTCACGTAGACTTCTGGGAGGGAGTTGGAGAAGAAAAAGTTAAAACGATGATACGGGGTATAACTAATGTTATGGTGGATATAGGCGTCCCGGAACACGCTGTAGAAGTAATCGTTTATGAAATCCCCAAAACGCACTGGGGCGTCGGCGGCGAGCCGGCTTCTGAGGCACTCAAGGACGTATCGCCACCCAGGTAATGTATAACTCCACCTTGTTCCTGAACAAAATTATACTTTTCATTGCTGTGTTAACACATGTGTACTGGTTATAAAGACTTGCTCGCAGAAGTGGTTACTGCAGCCAAATTTGCGATAATTGACAGATATACCGGAGACCAGTAGAGGAAACGGTAAAATCACTCGAACATTATCACGTTACGTAGTCCTTCGCTCTTTTCCGTTGACTCGATAGCCTCGTTGATGGAATCTAGGGGATAACGTCCGGTGATAAGCTCATCAAGCTTAAGCCGACCTTTTTGGTACATCGCTATCAGATTCGGGATATCTACTTTCAGGTTCGTTGCTCCCATAAAGCCGCCGATAAGGTTTTTCTCAGTCGGAATTAGTTCAAGCGGGGAGAAACAGAGCTGTTCCGTCGCCGGAGGTAGCCCGACGAGGACCACGGTTCCGCGTGGAGCCGTAAAAGACATTCCCTGCTTTATGGCGGCGATACTGCCAACGGTAACAAAAACGAACTCCGCTCCTCTTCCCTCCGTCAGCTTTCTGATAGCCTCGGCTGCATCTTCTCTCGTGGCATTCACCATGTGGGTAGCCCCGAAGTCCACCGCCATCTTCATCTTGTTGTCAAGAACGTCCACGGCGATAATCGGAAAAGCACCCGCATAGGCAGCGCCCTGGATAGCGTTTATCCCGACTCCGCCCGTTCCCATTACTACAACGCTCTGGAAAGGCCTCACCCTGGCGCGATTGACCACACTCCCGAAGCCCGTACTGACACCGCAGGCGAGAAGGCATGCCCGGTCCAGCGACATATCCGCCGGCAACTTTACCAGCTGCGACTCGTCCACGAGTATATACTCGGCGAAACCTCCTATACTCCCCCTTTGTGCCAGAGGCGCCCCCTGTTTATTGTGTAAGCGTACGTTCGCCGGCGGAGCGAACTTTTCGGTGCAAAGGTGAGGGAGTCCGGTGATACAGTAATAGCACTTCCCGCAGGATGCCAGGAGCGAAACGACAACGGGGTCGCCTGCATTCACCGATGTCACTCCCGCGCCTGTTTCATCGACATAGCCGGCTGATTCGTGACCGGGTACAAAAGGTACCGGTCCGGGGAGCTCTCCCTTGATGTCATGGATATCGCTGTGACAGATAGCTGTCGCTGCCAGGCGGACCCTGACCTCTCCCTTTCCTGGTGGAGCCATCTCTATATCTTCTACAACCAGAGATTTACCAAATTCGTAACATACAGCTGCTTTCATCAAGACCTCCTATTGTATTGTTCTATTTAATAAGCACAGTCACAAACACTCATTATAATAAACAAGCAAAGCTTTATATATAAACAAAATCATATCAGTATAATATCATACTATTGCCGTTATTGAGCCAGCTTTATCCCGGGCTTCTGTATAGCAATATGAGAAAATGAAGAGTCTTCAGTAGCTCCGTGCCAATGAACCTCACCCGGTGCAATGAAAATAACCTCGCCAGGGGTAACGATTTGCTCTGTTTTCTTGGTGGCTACGATACCTTTTCCCTCGGTAACATAAAGAATCTGTTCAAAGGTATGAGTGTGGAAGTTGAGTTTCGCTCCTGGACCGAAGGTTACCAGCAGAACGCTAAATCCTCCCGTATCTTCGGCATCAATCAATGCCTTCCTGAAGACGGGCCCCTTGCCAACGATTTCATCCTGGGTTTGGACGGCTTCCACGCTATTGCTATTAACAACTATCATTTTTACTCCTTGATATTCATAATAAGTCTATTTTCTACTCTGGCGAACGTACCGTCACTCCTGTTTCTTTTTCCAGAGGTAATATTACGGCATCAACCCCTTTATCCGCAAAACCTGCCATAATAGTATCATGAAGGTCCTTTTGTACAGCCAGTCCTAGAATCCAGGCTCGAAATTACCTTTGAAAGTAGTATCGGGAAACTGCTGCATGCACCAGTTATTGCCGGTACTGGCTGTTATTATTTCCCACAGCACCTCTGGATGAATACCAGCTTTGATGCCGAGGACAAATCCTTCGGCAGAAATTGAATTACATGCTAATGAGATCAGATTATTGACAAGTTTGGCAGCATTACCGCATCCAACACCCCCTACAGGGAATATCTTCTGGCCCAGAGTCTGTAGGACCCCCTGGAGCTTTTCTATAGCAGCCACATCACCGCCAACCATGATAGTTAAAGTGCCCGTTTCAGCCCCTTTTGTCCCGCCACTCACCGGAGCATCCAGTACGGTTACTCCCATAATCCTGGCATCTTCGGCTATTTTCTTTATGACAGAAGGAGAATTGGTACTCATATCTACATAGGTATCTCCATCTTTCCATCCCGTCTTGAGGCCATTATCCCCATAAACCACCTCTTCGACACTCTGCGGTGTCGGCAGGCTGGTAAAAACCACCTGACATGATTCAGCAACCTCCCTGGGTGTATTGCCCCATTTAGCGCCTTTTTCTAATAGCTTTATGGCTGCTTCTTTCTTCAAATCGTGAACGGTTAGGTCATGTCCGGCATCCAGTAAACGATTGGACATATGTTGTCCCATTCGGCCAATACCGATAAAACCTATATTCATAACTACCTCCGGTGGTAATTGTGTATATGTGTGTATGCAGAACTGAT
>CAZCMK010000020.1:16716-30872 GCA_964499775.1 uncultured Dehalococcoidales bacterium
ATATTCATAACTACCTCCGGTGGTAATTGTGTATATGTGTGTATGCAGAACTGATATTAACGACCCAACTACTTAGTTCTATCTCTTTCACCCTCACGAAAGCTATTCTTTATCCGTTATATAGTAACTGCCCTCCGAGGCATTATTGGGGTCGAAAGTATATTCAATCAGGTAGCCACTCTTTCTATCAATAACAACCTTCTCCAATAGCTAATCAAGGATTTTGAAGGTTTCGACTATATGATCAAAATCAGCCTTAATTTTCGAATAATCATAATCTCCTCTGGATATTAACTCAATACTCCATATCAATCCGTCAAAGTCAAAATATACCGCACATGTATGTTCATCCCTGACATAATATTCGATAAAGTCTCCATTTTGACCAGCAATATCCAACGGGTAACCCGTTACAAACCTGTAATTATCGTGTTTACTACAGTCCTTAAGAACTTCTTCAATCTCTTCCTTCGCATTTCCTGCCGCATTTACTGAATCTACAGCTTCAGCTACAGTAATTTCAATTGCTGCTGGCACATATTCCGCAACAACTTTCGAGACTTCATCTTTATTTATGGGAACTATTACTTCGGTAAGGTCTTTTGGCGCTAACAGTGTTATATACATAAAGGGAACTACGAAATCAAGAGCATAATCTGGACCGACAAGAGTATAGTAACTACTGTATTCAAACGAAAAACTGCATAACTCGTTTCGTTCTACAAATAATATCAACTCACCAGATTTCTCTATCGTAGTATTTCTATTGCACCCCTCTGTCACACAAAGAATGATAGACAATACAAGTATCAAGCATATCTTAATACAAATATTTGTTTTCATTGAATACTCCTCAGTATCAATATCGATCTACATTTATAGATGGGTCAATACCGAATGTATATCTCATTATATTGTAGGTGTCTGGGCTGGTCGTTATACTACCATGAGTCTGCCATATAAAAACCGATAAAATAAGCGGGGTTAATTAATAATTCTATCTCTTTCAGCCTTACGAAAGCTAATCTTTATCCGTTATATAGTAACTACCCTCCGACGCGTTATTGGGGTCGAAAGTCTTCTTAATCTTCCTCAGCCACAGGTGATAATTGGAGGTGTTGGGTCCGTACAGGTCATGAGCATCGTCGCCGAATACGTGTGCGGGAACGCCGAAGTGCTGGTTTATAGCCGTTTCGTTTGCCTGTGTCAGAAACTCCTCCGTCAGAGCTTTGAAAGTTTCGGGATTGGGTGCATAACGGATGAGCAGCTCGCCATGTCCGTAATGTCCGTGTTCGAATGACTGGGTGAAAGGCGAGGTATCATCGTCATATACCAGTCCTCGCTTTATAAGGTCTCCCTTCGCCTGGCCTGTTATGTTAATGTATTTCGCCATGAGATTAAATAAATCGGTGCCGCCGACTTCTCCTCCGAAGGTCCCGCTCGCCCTGAAAGTTTCCCTGATAGAGGCGGTACTCCTTATCCACCGCCACAGGCATCCCCCGGCAACCTTCGGGTCCTCGACCAGCTTTTCCAGCGATTTCCCGCCGGTCTCTTCTATTACTAAATCTAAAACCTTCGTTTTGTATTCAAAATCGTTCGCGGAGTTGCCGGCGATTATTATCATAAAGCAGGGGCCCTGCACGAATTGTCTGAATTCATTGAATAGTCTGATGTCCTCCTCGTTGCTTGTCGCCATATTCGATGCCGCCATGGCGGCGTTGAATCCCATTAGCTCGTAAGCTATTTCACTCTCGCCGATTTTCTGGACAGCCAGACAGAGGTTATCCAGCGAAGGGAATGAGAAGAACCTTATCATGAAATGGGGAGGTATGTGACTGGGAGCATAGTGCGGCGATACTCCTTCAATGGGGAACGTATCCGGTCCCGGCCAGTGGTAGACTTTTGTCGCCGCTTTTGTGTAAACGCCCAGTCCGCCAAGGGGTACGACGTTACCCCTGACTATACCTCTCAGAGACGGGCCCGGACCGTCACCGCAAAACCACTCGTTCAGCGTCCCCAATGAACCAAACTGGACTATTTCCCCTTCCGGCGTTACCCACTCCAGGGCAAGCTGGTTACGCTCGCCGTAGCTGGCGCTCTGGCTCAGATGCCCCACACCCTGGTGAGCGGCTATGGGTAGAGCCGAACAGTTGCTGCCCGCCCCGCACTGGTTACATATCAGGCCTCTTTTCATCAGTTCAGCCTGAAGCTGGGCGCCGATTACATAAGGCTCGACCACCGCATACATGTTTTTCTCATTGATTTCCAGAATCCGGTTCATTCTTCTAAGGTCTATTCTGATTACTCCCGGACCGGGGGCGTCGTTATAGAGTCCCCATCCCGTGCTTGATGCCTTGAACTGCAGCTTGAACCTGTTACAGAGCCGCACTATTGCCTGGACCTCTCCGGTGCTCCCGGGAAGCACAACGGCTTCAAACCTGGGTGTAAACTTTTCTATTCCGGCGAACAGGCCTGACCGCCATGAATAAGAATCGAGTATTACCGGGTCATCGGAAATATTCTTCGGCCCGACTACGTCCTCGAATTCTTCGTATTGCTCTTTTTTAAGAGCCATAATGTAACTCCCTTTATGAAGCTGTTAGTTTTGCTTTAATAGTACCTCCCTCGTGTCATTCTGAGCCCGCCTGAGGCGGGTGAAGAATCTCTACTGGTTTCTTCTGAGATAAGATATTCTTCGTCATTCGCCTTTGGCGAAATCCTCAGAATGACAATTAAGACAAAACTGAGGTTGCTTTATGTAACAGCTCAACCACGTCATATACCGCCAGACTACTGCCGGTTTCCTTGATAGCCTCACTAAAACTCCTCTCACAACCGGGGCAGGCGGTGGCTATAGCCTCTGCTCCTGTGGACTCGGCTTCCTTTATTCTCTCCACGGCAGCGAACATGGCGAATTCGGGATTGGTTTCCGGCACTCCGCCGCCGGCTCCGCAGCACCAGGCATACTCCTTTATCCTCTCCATTTCAACAAGGTTCACTCCCGGAATATTCCTGAGAATATCACGCGGCGGTTCATATATACCGTAGGTTCCCCGCCGGAATTCTTTCGGCGGGTCGAAAATGCGTATATGTCCGGGTACCTGCTCGCCCTGCCAGTGAATGTACGGCTCTCCGAGACGTCCGAGGTGACAGGGGTCATGGTAGGTAACGGTCAGGTTCAGTTCCCTGGCCGGTTTCAGCCTGCCTTCTTTTATAAGCAGGTCGAGGTACTCGGTGGTGTGCAGTACTTCGAGGTCTCCCTTCAAGCCGAATTCATCGTACAGTACCTTGAAAGCATGGTAGCAATCTGAACAACCCGTTACCAGGGTTTTAACTCCCATTTTCTCGAACCGCTTCATGTTGCGTTCAGCCTGCCTTATCGCATCTTCCTTGTAGCCCATTTGGTAGGCGCGTCCGCCGCAGCAGGCTTCTTCCTCACCAGCAACACCGAAACTCACACCCGCTTTGTCTAACAATTGTACGGTGTCCTTGGCCACCTTCCACATATCTCTGTCATACCGGGTCCGGCAGCCTGCATGATAAATGACCTTTGCCTCCTGCCTGGTGTATTTTTTCATGTCTTCCTCTTGATACAGGTCTTCATGTCTGGCTTTCATTCCCGGCGCCATGTGCCCCTGTTGCCTGAGACTGGCAATAATACGGTCGAGAGCGGGGATGGTATGTACGCTTTCGACGCATCTGATTCTGGTTTCGTAGATAGGCTTCAGCACCTCCATATCCATGGCATATTTACACGAGATATCACAGCCTCCGCAGGTCATGCAGTCATATACCACTTCGAGAAGCTTATCCGTATAGTCCAGCCTGTTTTCCAGCATCGCCACTCCGATACCCATTCTTCCGCCTCCTGAGTAAGCATGGAAATTATGCCAGGAAATGCTGGGGCAGATGTTTACCGGTTGAAATCCTTTAACCTTTTCCAGGGGAATGAATTTACACGCTGAACACCGGCAGCATGTCTCCATATCACTCTGATAGTCCTCTAACGCCATCTCCTTTTCTCCTTATCCGTTTCGAAACGCTCTCTACCGGTGTTTAATTATTATGGGTACTGAATGGTTATTATGTAATCGCTTCACCTAAATGTCAATAACCTTATACTTCGATTCTTTTTGCATCTGGTTGTTTTGCATTCTCACCCCCTTTTATCCCCCTCTCACTCAACACCATGATCTCTATAGGATAATTATCTTGAGTGAGAGGGGGAGAGAATTTATGAGAGGGGGCTTCGCCCCCTCTCACCTTAACTCCCCTTTCCTGCCAGGAAAGTCTTACAGTCAATACCAGTGGTTCTGGCAGGAAAGGGGTTCATCCTGAAGGTTCACCCTGAAGGGATACAGGGGACAGGTAATGATAAACCACCAAAACCGAATAGAGCCTATACTTCATCAACCGATAAAAAAAGGCAGGTAAACTATCGATTCACCTGCCTTCTCGATTCCGGATATTTTGTTTTATCGGGTGGATTTAGTCTTCAAAAGCCTGGCTTACTTTCCATTCTTTCCAGACATTACCTACCAGCTCCGGAGACGGCTTTAATGTCGGTTTGCCCGGTTTCCAGCCTGAGGGTGTAGCTTCTGTTCCGTTGGAATCCCTCACGAGCTGGAAAGCTTTGATTTGTCTCAGAGATTCGCCGACATTGCGTCCTACTGAAGGAGTTAACACTTCAAAACCCTGAATAATACCATCCGGGTCGATAATAAATCTACCTCTGGTCTCTACGCCGCTGTCCTCATCATATATGCCGTATATTTTGCCGATACTTCCATCCTGGTCCGATAGCATCGGGAAAGGAATGTCCTTATTAATCATCTTCGAGAGCTCGTGTTCATTCCACATTTTATGCACGTATATACTATCAACACTCATGGACAGCACTTCTACACCCAGACTCTGGAGTTCTGCGTGTTTTTCAGCAACTGCTGAAATCTCCGTGGCTCAGACAAAGGTAAAATCGCCGGGATAAAAACACAGAAGTACCCATTTCCCCTTGTATTCGGATAAGCTGAAATTCATGAATTTACCGTCGTAATAACCGGAAGCCGTAAAATCAGGCGCCGGTTTGCCTGCTTTAACCATTGCTTGTTTCTCCTCCTTTACATCCATTCCCGTCACTGGAGCAGTATCAAGACTGGGCTTTTTAATTTGTGGCCTCTGACATCCTGGTTTGAACTCTTCAGGCATAAACACACCTCCTCCCCGGTATTTATCTTATTATACTACTTAATATAACGGGTCGTAGAGTCCTTATTTTTTAGCTGTTTGACTTCAGTCCGGGAGATTCTTCGGGTAAGCCTTACCGTCCCGCAGTTCTATGTATTCTACAACGGCCATTTCGTCCAGAATCAGGGAAACATTCAGGTGGTATATCGGAGGGTATATCTCTTCCCGCTCGAATTTAGTGAATTTACCCAGTATTTCATCAACAGTCATACCCGGCTGTTCCTTTATTTTCTCCAGGATGCTCATTGCCCTGTTATAATAAGTAAGCATATCGCCTCCGCTTGCTAGGTCAACAGGCTCGCAAACGAAATATGCCCCCGTCCTTGTGTCATCGCATACAAAACCGCGGGCTCTTTTTATAAGATTCTCCGGCGGTTCTGCCGGAATACTCCTGAGATATTTAGGGTCGGTACCTTCAGGCGGCTTTTTCAGAGGGCGAAATCCTACGCCGTCATACTTCTTCATGCCGGGGTCTCTGGCGCTGAGACCGGAGTACAGGTAAACCATGCGGTCGTAGTCACCGGGACCGTAAAAGACGGTATTCCATAGTACCGGCGCCATATTTTTCAGTAGACCGTTACAGATTTTACCCTCGAATTTCTCACCGTCATAGGTAAATGAATCGCCAATCTTGTAACCGAAATGGCACGGGAGTCTCTCCGGGTCGCCTGTAAACGAAACTAACCTGCATCTGACTTTGAACGGCATTATAATCCCCCTTTTTCCTATCTTGTTTACCGAACAGTTCTTTTAAAACCCTGGACAGGCACCATATCTCCAAGTCCGAGAGCGGACAGGTTATCAGCTATGGGTATTCCCGTAGCTTCATTCCACCCCCGGAGTCGATAGTATTCTTTCAGCATATCCCCGAACTTTTCGCGGTCAAGCACCTTGCCGGTGGCATCTACCGGCTCACCGCCGGGACCCGGAACAATTATCTTGCCTGCCCCGTTTAAAGAGTCCGTGAAATTAACCTCAGGTGGATAGTCATCTTTGAGCCTTCCCCTGCCCTCCCGTATCATAATTAATCTCTGGACATTTACAGTACGCTCGGCGCACCTTTCTATTTCGTCGCCGGATATTCCGGTCACCGCGGTAAATATCCTTGCTTCCAGGTCAGGGTCGCCGACAGGGTCGGGCTTGCTGAAGGAGTAAATAAGTGGCCAGGCGAAGTCGCACAGCCCCAGGCTGTCCTCCGCATAAGTCCTGTTCTGTATTTTTACCGCCGCCAGCGCTTTTCCTTCGTAGCTGGAGACGTCGGCGGCAGCGGCGCTTCCCCAGAAAGCCTCGGCTATTCTGCAGAATATTTCAGGTGTAATTGGGTTTATCCCAGGGTTCATCTGGTTGGCCATCCAGGCCGACCTGGCGAAACCACCGTGCACCATAGGACGACTCATTCTCGGTTCCATCGGGTCGAGTAGGGCATGGACGACCGTTGAGCGGGGCAGATTAACATCGGTTTCACCGATGGGTAAAACTTCGGGACCGAGCATAGACCTGGCTTTCTCCGATATTTGTTCACTGGCTCGTACCAGACCTTCAGCCAGATATTTTCCTAATCCTTCACGGTAGGTTATCGAGTGGAGCAATTTTTCCAGGAAGCCAAGGGTTCCTATCTTCGATAGCGGCAGTCCGGTTTCTTCTTCGGTAAGGCTATTCGCCTGGTAGCAGGCGTAAAGCCAGTTTATCACGCTCCTGAGTTCGAATGTGCATATTGAATAATCGTTAGCCAGGACCGGCGCATTGAAGAAGGTATCCACCGGTTCATCCTCCCTGGAGAACATCCACGGCATATAATATTCCATGGACTGGCAGCGGCGATATGCCTCAAGCTCCGGTCGTTTGCCGTATCGGTACTTGTTCCTTATACAGTCGAGCCCGCACTGATAGCAGCCGCCCTTGCCGATGCGTTCCAGTAAATGGCCGTGACCGCTCATCATCGTATCCGGCGGGATTGTCAGGTCGAGACGTTTGCTCATCTGAATGGTATACCGGTTCAATTCTTTCAGCTTTTCCGTGTTGTCTACCGCGGGTCTGCTGGTACCTCTTACCACTACGGCTTTAAGGTTCTTGGAAGCCATAACCGCCCCGAAGCCGGCGGTTGACGTGGAGCTATGAGACCCGAAAATAATGGCACTCCTTACCAGGTTTTCACCGGCGGTACCCGTGGTGAGAAACCGAGCCTTATCTCCGTGTGACTGCTGGAGCATTTCGGCAGTCCTGTAGGCTCCGTTACCCCAGAGAGCCGAAGCGTCTCTTAGCTCTGCGTTATCGTCATTAATCCAGAGATATACCGGCTTTGAGGCTCGCCCGGTGATAACCAGGCCGTCATATCCTGCTTTCTTAAGTTCGGGCCCGAAGAAACCACCGATATTGCCGTAGCAGTACTGTTCTGGATAAGCCATGGGTGATTTGCCGACCACCGACATGCGGGTTGCCCCTTGAGCGCCGGTAGCTACCAGAGGACCGGTCATGAAGATGAGATGGTTGGCGGGGTCGAAAGCATCTATTTCCGGGTTAACGGTTTCCCAGTATATCCTCGAGGCGACACCACGGCCGCCGAGGTATTTCTCGGCATATGGCTGTGTCTGAAAATCGGTTATCTTCGAAGTGTCGAGGTCGATATGCAGTATTTTACCCATCCATCCGTGCACGATAATGCCTCCATGCTGTGGATAATGACACCGGTCTACATTCTCAATGCTTCTTTTTCTTCTTTTGTCAGATTGTTTCTAAAGTCGGTCAGCTTATTCTTACCGTTCTCTGTTATTGTAACCTGCCCTTCTCTCCCGTCCTCCAGTTTTATGTAATCCAGAATTGCCAGCTCGCCGACGAGTGTCCAGATTATATTCTGACCCAGCGTTGGATAGATGTTGTCTCTTTCAGCATCTTCGAATTCTTCTATTATCTTGTTCACGGCGATACCCGGTTTCCTGGAGATTTTGTTCAATATAGATAACGTCCTCCTCGTATAAGGAAGACCGTCTCCATAATCGACCAGGTCGAAGGCTTCAAACTCCATACGCATCAGAGTATGCCTGTCACCGCATACCAGGGTTTCTTTTTTCATGATACCGGTGCCAGGACCGCCGAGTAATTCCGCCCCGCCCGGAGGGTCATCGAACAAAGTGACATCGGGGATATATTTATAGTTCTGCTCCGGTCTTTCCAGCGTAGGCCGGAAACCCACTCCGTCATATTTCTTATAAGCAGGGTCGTATACGCTGTACGGAGAATGAAAAAAGGGTACATAGGAATTGGGTAGTTCTCCCTCTCTATGCCTGCCGCCGGATGTATATAATATACTTACCTTATCGGCGAACGGGCGAAGAATTGACGGGCAGATTCTTCCGGTAAATTTCTCACCGTCCCAGATGATTGTATCGCCGATTTTATACTGGAAGTGACAGGGGTGCCTTTCTTCGTCTTCATCGAAACCGACTACGATAGCTCTTACCTTGAACATCTTCACTCCTCTCTTATTAAGTGCAATGGAGATTTTCGGTAATCATATCGTACTTGGATGGTAAAGGTAAAGTATGTTTACTTGCTTGCTGTCAACCGCTATAAGATGGTAAAAATATCTTTAACTACACACCACGAATATATTAGAAAACCTGATGAGATTTTGTCAGTGGTAAAAGGAGTTGCTTAGTATGAATCCCGACTCCGAAGTATCTTGGAATGAATCTATAGAACTGATATTTCATGATATTCATGACCATGGCGTGGATATCGCCGAAATGTGGATGAAGGAAGTGACAACTCGCTCTGGCGGTAGGGTTCGGTTCAAGAGAACCGGAGGTGAGGACCCGGAAACGATTAAAACTGCCGATATTGTCCGCGACGTACCGGCTTCCGACAGCCGCTATTCTTTACTGAACCTTATCCAGATACCATGTACTTTTCCAAATTCAACCGTGGGGTGCAGGGTTATAGCCCGGCTATATGCGGAATTTCCTGAACTCCGAACGGAACTGAGCGATGAAAAGGTGGTTGGTCTGGGAATCGGCGCATCGATGGCTATTTTTTCAAACAAATCACGTGGTCCGATACGAACTATAGAAGATTTCAAGGGTGCCAGGATAAGGTCCGTGTCTCTGATGGACAGGGTCCTTGAGGCTTTCGGGGCTCAACCGGTACGCGTCGGCTGGTTTGAAATGAGCCGGATGCTCGAAACGGAAGCTCTGGATGCTGCGGTGCTGGGCATACTCCCTGCCTATATGTTCGGCCTGGCTGACGGGGCGGCGCCCTATTGCACGGTTACTGGCAATAAATCCATAACCATGCACCCGATGCGTATATATATGAAATGGGATGCCTGGAACAGGCTGCCCCTGGATATACAAGAAATAATCGAAGAGATAGGTCCCGCCGGCTCCGACTGCTGGTATGCAATCCAGAGCGGTATGGACTCGGACAGTCATCTAAAGGAAGCTCTGGAGTATATAAAACAAAAAGGTGAGATAATCAAGATATCCCCGCAGGAACTGGAGCGGTGGCAGCGTCTTATATTGCCCGTTCAGGAATCGACCTTGAATGACGTCGAGGCTGAGGGGCTGCCAGCCCTCCGATTTTATAACCGGATGATTGACCTGGTGAATGAGTACTCTTAGCAGCCGGAAAGAGGTATATTATGGACTTAAAACTGACGGATAAGGTAGCCTTGGTGACCGGCACCGGCAGCCAGATAGGTTACGGCAAGGCGATAGCCTTAAACCTTGCCCGGGAAGGGTGCCATATTATCTCGGCAGACATCGACCTCGAAGGAGCTGAAAAAACAGCGGAAGAGGTCGAGGCTCTTGGGCGTAAAGCTCTGGCAGTTAAAGTGGACGTAAGAAATCGCCACGAAGTGGATGATATGGTCAGGAAAAGTCTCGATAAATTCGGCAGGATTGATATACTGATAAACAATGCCGGTGTCAGCAGCAAATGGAAGCCGTTCGTTGAAATGAGCAAAGGTGACTGGGACTACGATATCGGAGTGAATCTTTACGGGCAGATGAATGTAGCCCAGGCGGTACTACCGCACATGATATCCCGCAAGTCCGGCAGGATAATCAATACTTCCGGTGGACAGGGAATATCCGGCATATCGCTATACGGCGCTGCCAAGGGTGCGGTGGTACAGTGGACAAGAGCGCTTGCCAGGGAATTAGCTCCTCATGGGATTATCGTTTCGGTATATTCTCCCGGCCTCGGCGCTACCGGCTTAACCGCCGATGACCCGCGGGACATGGAGAGTATGGCGAGGAACTCGCTGCAGGGAAGACTCTGCACACCTGAAGACGTGGGGAATCTGGTGGCTTTTCTGGCATCGGAGCTCAGTAACTACTTCGCCTGGTCTTTTGACGGTGGAAATAGCTCTTGAAATCAGATATTCCGGCTGTGAGTATCTCTTACTGAAAAAGGAGGTTTAACGATTATGACGGAGAGGGTTGTCAGGTGTATCTGTCCTTACTGCATGCAGGAGTTCGATAATATCAATGCGCTCCAGAACCATCTTGATTCAACGCACACAACCAGAGATGAGGCTACTCAGGTCTGGGGAAGAGAGATTTATCCGCTTCCGAACGGAGTCGCCTTCATCGATGCGGATGTCATGAAATGCATCGGCTGCGGGCTCTGTGCCGAGGCTTGTTCCATGCAGCATTTCGGCGTTATCAATAAAGACTTCGCCAGGATTTACGTCCGTAAATTCCTTTTACCACTGCCGAAAGCCATCGTGGTTACATGCAGCCAGTGCCAGGAGGAGGAAAGAGTATGTGAAAAAGCCTGTCCGGTATCACCGCCGGCAATTTACTTTGATGAAAAGACGCTACACATGGTCATCGATAAGGAGAGATGCACCGGATGCCTGTTATGTCGGGAAGCCTGCGGTACCGAGGCTATCCATTACAATCCTGATATATCCGAAATACCTTTTGTATGCGACCTCTGTGATACGAATAACACCGGAGAAAGGAACCCTCAGTGTGTCCAGATATGCCCCACGACCGCCCTGTATTTTCACGACCAGAACGAACGGGGTCGACCTCTAAGGGATACATTCAGGAGAAGTGCCGAAGAAAAAGCGGATATGGTTGCCAGAAGACTTTATCCTTTGACCAGAGAGAGCCTCGCTTTCCCCGTGTGGCGACCGTAATTGCGGACAGGAGTATAAGAGATGGATGAGATTAGATTCAAGCTGCTGGAAGTGGATTTATCGAACGGAACAAGTCGGGTGCTTGACGTAACCGATGACGTGAAGACATATCTTGGCGGAAACGGACTCGGTAATAAGCTCATCTGGGATATGGTACCTCAAGGAGTCAACCCGCTTAGTCCCGACAATATCCTGCATATCGGGGTCGGGCCGATAACCGGGCTTGTCGGTACCAAGGTAAGCTGCTCCTTCATATCGCCTTTGACCGGCTGGGCGGGCGAGTCTACCGTATCCGGTTATATCGGCGACGAGATAATGAGGACCGGTTACAACGCCGGAATTCTGGTTCGAGGTAAAGCCAGTAAGCCTTCATATCTATATATCTATAACGATAAAGTAGAGGTTAGAGATGCGTCCGACCTCTGGGGGCAGTATCTGGTAAAAACGGAGAATACGCTTAGAGACGGATTATACAAAGAGACGGGCCAGGCTTTCGCCACGCTGTGTATCGGGCCCGGCGGAGAGAACCTTGTCCGGTTTGCCAGCGCTTCTACCGAGAATGTGCACAGTGCCGCTAAAAACGGTATCGGCGCCGTATTCGGCTCCAAGAACCTTAAAGCTTTGGCTATAAAGGGAACGAAGACTCTCCCCTATGCCGACCACAATAAAGTATGGCAGCTAAAGAAAAAGTATGCCATGCATCCGGCGACCGCGGTCCAGAAAAACCCCGGCTGGGCAAGGTATGGCGCCAGCGCCGGTATGAGAGCTTTACTCAACTTTGCCGGAGATACCATCAAAAATGCGCATTCTTCATGGGACCCCATCGCCGATGCGAGTGACCACATAGACCACGAACTGAGCTACCGTGTCTGGACGGATGGTTGTCCGGGTTGCGCCACCCCATGCTTTATGCCCTATTTCAAAAACACCTCACACGGAGCTTTCAGTGGCGAATTAAGGCATGGTAACACGGCGGGTCTGTGCGGTAATGCCATGATGGGCTATGACGAAGTCCAGGAGATAAATTCGCTGCTCGAGGAGCTGGGAGTGGATGCCGAAGATATGCAGGGACACATAGCCTGGGCTATGGACCTCTATGAGCACGGCATTATCTCCAAAGAAGACCTGGGAGGAATCGACTTACAGTGGGGCGACCGTGATGCCGCTATTGAGCTACTAAAGAAAATCGTATATAAGGAAGGTCGCGCCCCGGCAGCCATAGCTGAGGGCTACAAACACGCTATCGATATCTTTGGACCGGAGGCAGCCTGGTATGCCTGGCACTCCAGCACGAACAGCTCGATTCCCAGGTATGACGCCAGAAACAAAAAGTACGGTTTAGGGCTTAATTACGGTACCAGTCACGGCGGAGGCAGCGGCCTGTTCGATTCGGCAACCATGTGTATTTTCGCCGCATTAGCATTCTATCCGATATTCGGTCAGCCCAACGACGTGGCGAGGACTTTTTTTGAAGCCGCCTGCGGATGGGAAATCAGCGGGAAACAGATAAACGATATTTTACAGAAGAACAGCTATCTAAGCAGGTGCGTCAGTCTCCGCCAGGGATTTCACCCGGATAAGGACTCGCACTTGCCTCAAAGGGCTTTCGACGAGCCTGTAACCGATAAGTACGGCACTACCTGGGTATGGACAACTGAGGAATGGGAGGAAGCCAGGAAAAAACACTACGTGGAGACTTTGAAACTCTCCGAGAGGGGTTTGCCGCCGGAAAAAGAACTGCGGCGGCTTGGACTTGATTTTGTGATTCCGGTCATTGAACCTATGGACGCATTAGGTTAATTCTCTCAACCAGGAGCAGTTGATAATGAAGATTGATATTTACACCCATGTCATACCACCGAAATATAAAGAAGCCCTCTATAAAAGGGCTGACCGACGTTTTTATGACGAAAACTGGGATAAGGTGATAGATGGCACTCCGGCTCTGTCAGACCTGGATAACAGACTCAGGATTCTGGATGAATACGAAGGGTTATCCCACGTAATTACCGCAGCCTCACCGGCGCTTGAAGAAGTAACCAGCCCTGAAAACGCGGTATACCTGGCGAAACTCGCTAATGAAGAAATGGCTGAACTCACCGTAAAATATCCGGATAAATTTACTACAGCAGTAGCCTGCCTACCGTTAAACGATGTGGACGACGCCCTTGCGGAGACCGATAGAGCCGTTAAAGACCTTAATTTCAAAGGCGTGCAACTATATACGCCCTTCAATGGCAAACCTCTTGACTCGCCGGAATTCCTGCCCTTATATGAAAAAATGGTTGAGTACGACCTTCCCATCTGGATTCATCCGGCGAGGGGTCGTCATGTCCCCGATTACCCTGGCGAAGACCATTCCAGATATTACACGTACCAGATGTTCGGGTGGCCATATGAGACTACCGCTGCCATGGTGCGTCTGGTTTTCTCGGGTATTCTGGATAAATACCCGGGTCTTAAAATTATAACTCATCACTGCGGGGCGATGATTCCCTATTTTTCTGAAAGGCTGGTAATCGGGCAGGACTATGCCGAGGAAAATCTGAAAGCCAGATGGAAAGAGGGTTTGAAGAGACCGCCGATAGAATATTTCCGTATGTTCTATGCCGATACCGCTCTTAACGGGAGTACAGCGGCTTTAACCTGCGGTTATTCATTTTTCGGCGCCGAGCATATTCTATTCGCTACCGACTTTCCCTACGACGATGAAAACGGAGCGAGGTTTACCAGAGAAGTTATCAAATCAATAGAGTCACTGGATATC
>CAZCMK010000021.1:0-12963 GCA_964499775.1 uncultured Dehalococcoidales bacterium
TATCCTCGCCGATGAGGTTAGAAAACAACTGCTTACAGATGAGTTACAGAAGCACCTTGATAGTCTTATTCAATTCGCGGCTTCTCTGATGGAACACCTGACAGTCCCTGCTTCACCTAACGAGGAACGTGATGCTGCGTCAGTACTTGTTCCTTTGTTACCTAAGGAACTGCCCGAAGGACTCGATTCTGCTTCTTGGAAAGCAAGGAGAGAGCAACAACAAACAGATCGCCAGAATAAAATGCTTCTTGAGTCCTTGCATGAACACACCCGTGAGAAAGAATGGTGGCAGGCTTTCGAGGAGTGGCAAGAGGGTTGGAACATTTGCCAGGGCGTTCTTCAAGAACTCCGAGGAGAAGCGAACGAAATAGTCGAGAAGCTTATTAATGAAAATCCAAGTTTCAAAGGAGAAGTTGAAAGACGAGCTAAGGATGAAAGGGATACCGTAAGAAATATGATAAGCGATGTGCTTTGGCTGGTATGGTGGGCTGGTACTGGCAAGCCAGTAGAAGAAATTGAATATCGAACTGAAGAGGGTAGAGTTGCTGCCCGCTTTGGTGATAAAACATATTATTCGATGGGGTATAGGATAAGCGAGGATTCTCTGGGTCAAGACATGGCTGATGTATATAAATTAGCTTATGATACCCTACACCTTAGCTTCACTGATAAGAACATAGCCGATATGCTAAGTAGGATGGATGAAAGTATCGCGGTAATTGACGATGCTTTGGACCCGTTCGTACTACGTCCCCTATTAGTTCGCACACGGTGTGGACTATGTCCAGTGTAATTAGTAATTGCATACTTAAACACTAAGAAAGGAGATAATTATGAAAGGGCATATTAGAAAAAGAGGCCAAAATTCTTGGGCTATTGTGATTGATTTACCAAAAGACCCTAAGACGGGCAGAAGGCGTCAGCAATGGCATACTGTGAATGGAAATAAAAAAGATGCGGAAAAGGAACTGAGAGAACTGCTGCACTCGTTAGAAGCAGGTAGTTACGTCAAGCCCCAGCGCTTGACCCTAGGCGAATACCTGTATCGATGGTTAGTTGGCTATGTACAAACTAATTGTTCCACCCGTACCTTAGACAGCTATCAGTCGATTGTAAACCGTCATCTCATACCAAACCTAGGAAGTAGAATATTAACTCAGTTACACCCTCAAGAAGTCCAACAGTATTACAGTCGTGCTCTTACTGAAGGACGTACTGATGGGAAAGGTGGACTATCAGCACGGACTGTACTCCATATTCATAGGGTCCTGGTCGAGGCACTAAACTACGCCCTTCGGCAAGGATATATTATTCGTAATGTCGGTGAGTTGGTAGACCCACCTCGGGCTAAGAAGCCAAAAATGAAAACTCTCACGCCCCAAGAGGTTGCGATATTGCTTAGCGTTGCCATAGACACGATATACTACCCCATCATATACACTGCGGTTAATACGGGACTACGCCAAGCTGAGTTACTTGGTTTGACCTGGCGTAATGTGGATCTGGATTTGGCATGCCTTTCCATTACTCAAGTGCTGTATAAACGCCGGGGAGTTCACCAATTTAAGGAGCCTAAGAGTGAACATAGCCGGAGGCGACTAGATTTATCTCCATCTTTAGCCATGTTCCTCCGCCAATATAAAGCTGAAAGAGAGATGGAATGCCTTTTGCTAGGAAAGCCGCTTGGAGATGATGACCTTGTATTTAGCAATGAAAAAGGGATAGCTATAGACCCTGGCACTCTCACCCATAACTTCGCTAGGATTGTTAAAAAAGCAGGACTGCCGAGGACTCGTTTTCATGACCTGAGGCATACCTTTGCTACACTGATGCTTATGGCAGGTATCCATCCTAAAATAGTTAGTGAAATGCTAGGACACTCAAGCGTGTCATTTACACTAGATACTTACAGCCATGTCGTCCCTACTATGCAACAGGCAGCTATGAAGCGCTTGGACGAATTGTTAGTTCCTGAATTACGGCAAAAGAATGTTTGCAAAATGTTTGCAACAGATCTAGAAAAGGTGGAGCTAGAAGAGAAATTTGGGTCTACCCAAAGCTAAAACCTGGCAGGAGTGGGAGGACTCGAACCCCCGACCGGCGGTTTTGGAGACCGCTGCTCTCCCAACTGAGCTACACTCCTAACTTGCGGTAATATCATATCACAAATTCCAGAAAAAATTAACTGTAAGCCCTGAAAGGTAATATTCGGCTTTGGTTGTTATCGTTATTGTCATTGCGAGTCCGCCTGAGGCGTTCGCCCATGGCGAACTCGCAATGACAGATGAATCAACCAAATGCAAACAAAACTTCCTGAAATGGTGAAAGACACCCGCCAATAGTCAGGGATGTCCGGCTCAGCAGATAAAGAAGAGGAGTTCGCCTGAGGCGAACTCCTCTTTTCATGTTTAGGCTAAAGTGTTTGAACTAGTGACCCATAGATTCCTTCAGATCCTGGTCAATCCAGATAAACTGACTCCAGTGGTCATACCCCCAGTAGCCTATATAGGTCTCACCGGAATAGTTCTTCACCCAGGGCCACCACATTGTATATGTCGGGACTCTGGGAGTCGGCACGCAGTATGCCTGTTCAATCAGGTATATACACAGCGGCCGGCAAAGCTCCATCGAAGCCTGGAAGTCCGTAATAGCCAGTGATTTCACTTCTTTAGCCGCTTCGTCTACGTAAGCCTCGTTGATAAGACTGGCATTCACCCAGTTTCTCACGGAATAGAGTGATTGCTCCGGATATGACGAATTTGGAGAAGTCCCGATAGCAATCATTTCATAAGTAATACTGAAGGCGCGACCTATAAGGGCACCGTAATCGGCAACAACATCGAGTTCCAGCTCAATACCGACCTTTGCCCACATATCCTTGATTACTGAGTAGTAGTCGACATCGGTCTGAGTAAGTGTCAGAACCGCAGGGAAACCGCCGGGATAACCGGCATCGGAAAGGAGCTGCTTCGCCTTGGCAGGATTATAGGTGTACAGCTCTTTTATCTGCTCGGTGCAGTCCGGGTCGTCGAGAGTGACAAACAGCGGCTCATAACCCCCGACACGGAAATAAGGCCAGCTGATGATATCGCCGAGACCCTGGTACAGACCTTCGTTTATCTCGTTGAAATCGGTAGCCATCAGCAGCGCCCGGCGTACATTGATATCATTATAAGGCGCCTGGTCTGTCTTCATGAATATCGGTGTTGTGCCCCACTGGCCGCGTGCCGCCCACTCTATCCCAGTGGCGGTCTTCAACATCATGTCCTTATCTTCCAGATATATTGTGTCCATCTGGTCTATCTTGCCCGCTCTCAGAGCTGCCTGACGAGTAGAAGCGTCCGGCATAATGATGTATTTAAAAGTATCGATGTAAGGTAACTGGTTGCCCATTCCGGGTCCTACCGGGTCTCTCATCCAGTAATCTGGATTCCTTTCCAATAAAATCATGTTGCCGACAACATAATCTATCACCATGAACGGCCCGGTACCAACGGAATATTCCCAGTTCGTGGCGGATTCGTATCCGTACGCATCCCACAGTTCCGATGGCATGATACGACAGCAGAGGTTCTCCCTCATCATCGCATCGATATGGTCTTCGTATTTATGGGTAACCTCGAACGTATTCGTTCCGGTTTTCACCGCTTCCGGGTAGCGTACGAAGGGATAAAGCTGCCAGTTCTGGGCGTTCTCGTTGTGGATAGGCTGGTTCCAGCTCCAGACGCAATCATCGACGGTCATTTCCCTGCCACCAACGATGCGTCCGGCTTCGGTATCAGGGTAGGCGAAGTTGACTCCATCACGTACGGTGAAATATGAAGTCACTTCAGTACCATCGGCACTGACTTCCCAACCGTAATCCGTAGCCAAGTAGCCAGTATTCAGGTCGGGAATATTGGTGCTCTGTCCCCAATCCGTTAAGCTTTCGCCATAGCCGCCGGCGAGTCCTTTCGCCCAGTTGCCGTCATACATTCTCTGGTGAGCTTGTTCCTGGGGCCAGGTGGCACCGAAACTGATTAAGTCGAAGTCCGCGTCAGCGGTTAAGGGGAGAGTAATGGTACCGCCGTACTGCGGCTCGCCCGAAGGAACAACCACCTCCTCCTCTTCTACCACCTTTTCTTCCTCTTCTTCTGCACCTACCGTCACTGTCTGGCCGGTGCCCTCCTGGGTTACCGCTCCTCCGGTTTCTTCAGCCTCGCCGCAAGAAGCCATCACAAGCGATAACACCATCAGACAGCTCACCAGCAACCACACAATCTTTTTTGCCATTATAAACCTCCTGTGTTAATCCATTCCTGAATAATATTAGATCTGAATCCGGTGTAACTGTATTTCAGCCATTTTATTCCAATAAAACACCTCCCTAGTTCGCCTTACCGCAGATACGGTCATTCCAAGGCTTTGTCCACCTAAAAATTGTATTCAATCTATTATCTGACTAAGCTGCTTACAACCGATATACCTCTTCCACCGGTAAGGCAGCTCATATTATCACTACCGGTATATGCCTGATTATCGCGCTATCAGGTCATTCTGAGCCTAGTGTAGGCTTTTTATATCAGATTGTCAATACCCGAGACGGATAAAGCCGCCTGATTATACAAATCCTACGAATATAAGCCCCTTTTACTCCTGTTTACGACGGGCTACATCGCCGGGGACGATAAAGTGAGCGCCCATCATATTCATTATGTTATCGGAGCTTGCCTCGCATACCTTTTTCAGGTCCAGAAGTACTTTCCCTGCCACCGTTTCATCCCAGAACCAGTCCCTGAGTTTCTTGCTTGAAGCGCCCGCCTGTCCCGGCTGCGTCGTAATCCCCTCCATGTAGTAGGACTCCAGGTCCTCAACAGCAAATTTCAGCGTATACGGTATAGCTACATCATCCCTCGGGTTTTCGGGCTCCTCACCTTTGACAAACGCATAGATAAAATCACCCAGTTTATCCAGTTCTATGCCGCTCGCACCCACCGTGGTACGGTTCCGTTTAGCTACGGCCATATCATACCAGGTACGCATAGCCGTCATTTCTCTCTTCAGCGCCACCAGCATCTGGTCCTCTTCTTCAGACTCATCCAGGTACTGCGAGAAATTAACGGGGCAGGCAAGCACCGTAATCTCATCGGACTCCGGTTCATCCTCGGGGTAGTCCTCCAGCACCGGGCCTTCCGGAGCTTCCAGCAGTTTCAGCAAGGCGAGTAATACCCGTCTCTGGAAAGCGGGGTCTTCGGGTGCACCCATGGGACGCCCGAACTCGAAAGGAACCCATAAAGCTCTCGGAGGCTTTGTCTGCTCCGTGTGCGGTCGGACAAGGCTGATACCGGTTGTCGGAACTCCCTCGTCTTCAATGAAATGCGCAATCACGCCTACAGCGCTGGTGCAACCAGGTCAGACCGGCGTTAACACAACGGCATTTACATTATCTTTCTTAAGCAGATTGGCGATTTCCCGCATCGGAGCATCAAACTCATCCACCTGGTGAACAACGTTGACGGAATAGTGGAAATCAGCCACGCTACCGATGATGCCTTCCTCCGCCAGTTCCCACAGCCGGTCGAGGGGGAAAACAACATTCCAGTCTCTCTGGAAACCGCTACGGTCGAAACCGGCTGAAATGTGAGACATAACCAGGTCATTAGCCGTGACATTGCCGGTTATTACGCGGTAGAAATCGTTCGGGTCCATCTGGAAAGGGCGGTCATCCCGACGATGCAAGCCCGACGTGGTAACGATAGCCACGCGCCTTTCCTTCAACGAAGGCCCGCTAACCCAGGGCTTAGTGTCGAAGGTGGGGCCCGGAAAACTCATTAGCAAATTTTGCTCGTGCTCGCTTAATGTTTCCATTCGAACCATCGTTTATCCCTCCAAGCGTATTCCGTATGTTTAAGCCGCTTTACCGGCTTAAACATACCGGCTTAATCGCTCCGTTTTCCTCGCGGATATATTTATATGTGAGGCTGCCAGTCTTCCTATTATTACGGGGCTTCTCGGGTTGAGAAGCCCCAGGTCAACTACTTGAATCCTTACGGTTTAATCAGTACTTTCATTCCCTTCCCGGCAAGGAGGTCATGAAACGCATCGTTAATCTCTTCGATAGGCCTGATTGAAATCAACGGCTCAAGCTCAAGCTCTGACAGGAGATTTACCGACCTCGGGAAACAGTACGGGGAGATAAAGACGCCGCGAATAGTCAGCTCTTTTCCATACATATACGATGGTGGAACGCCGACCTCAGCGCCTACCGGGTACATCGCCGCCCAGACCACCGTACCTCCCCTGTCTGCCAGGTCAAGCGCCTGTTTGGCAACGACAAGTTTCCCGCTGGCATCTATGACCCTTTCGAATCCCCTGCCCTCGGTAAGCTGGTTGGTCACTTCCTGCAGGTCTTCGCTTATCGGATCCACCACCACAGTAGCACCGAGTTGCTTGGCAAGTTCTCTTCGGCTCTCTACAGGCTCGGAAACGAGTATCTTGGCAGCGCCGGCTTTCTGCGCCACTTCCAGTGTCAGGATACCTATTGGACCACCGCCTAATATAGCCAGCGTGCAGCCCGGGTTGATATCGGCGATATCAACGGTATGAACGGCAACTGATACCGGTTCGAGCAGGGCGCCTACCTCCAGGCTGACATTGTCGGGGAGATGGTATATCGCATTTGCGTGATACATGGCGTACTCCGCGTAAGAACCCGTAGCCGGTATTACCCTTTCGCAAAAATGCTCCAGTTTATTCCGGCAGTAAAAACATGTACCGCAGGGACTGCGGAAGTTCATCGCTACCCTCTGCCCTACTTCAATTCCCTTTACATCACTGCCTATCGCGACAACCTCTCCGGACGCCTCATGTCCTCCGATTCTCGGTCCCATAGGTCCTCCGCCGGGAGGACGGCTGAACTGCGGAGGCCTGGATGTATACTCGGGGTCGAGCATGTGAAGCTCGCTGCCACATATCCCGCAATAGGCTATTTTCACTTTTACCCGGTCAGGACCCGGCTCTCCCGGTTCGGGAACGTCCTGTACTTCCAGACCGCCACCCTCTTTCATTACGGCTGCTTTCATAGTTAGATTACCTCCTCTTCTCTTTTATCTATTATTATTTCCAGGGCATTACAACGCCCTTGATATATCCGGGCGTTCTGCCAAGATTATCCTCGAACGCCTGTCCTATCTCTTCCAGGGAATATATGTTTGTAATGAGTTTATCCATCGGGTAGATACCCTTCTGTATAGCCCAGAGCACGCGGGGCAGCTCACTGTGGGGGTCTATCGACATCCCTATACCCTGCGGGCTGTAAATTATCGGCGACTTAATCCAGGACTGCAGCTCATAGGTATCGGGAGCCTGATGCCAGCCGACGGCTATTATCTTACCCCGGTTATTCTTTATCACGTCGCCTACCATCTTCATACTCGGCGGGTGGCCCACAACCTCTATTGCTATGTCCACTCCCTTGCCCCCGGTTAACTTCATGACCTCTTCGACCACGTTTACTTTATTGGGATTAAGGGTGATGGTGGCTCCCAGTTCCCTGGCCAAGTCCAGTCTCCAGTCCTCAAGGTCGGCGACGATGTATTCCCTGAGCTTGGGACTCGCCACACCGGCAATAACCCCAAGCCCCATGAAGCCGGCGCCTACCTGAAACACAGTGTCGCCTAACTCCGGTGTCGTCGTCCTGGCTATGGACATCAGGCACATCATCGGTTCGCCTATAGCATGTTCCATGGGTATACCGTCGGGAATCTTGCCGACTATTGTGCCGTGTCCGCGCATAGTAGTGTCATACGGAGAGCAAACAACGTACTCGGCAAAGCAACCCATACCGAAAATACCGGTTACTCTGTCACCTTCTTTATACTCACTGACGTTCTTCCCTACCTCTATCACCGTGCCCGCGGGTTCGTGACCGACTCTCCTCGGCATCGGCATCCTCTTCTTGACATCCTCACTGTACGAATCAAGATATGATGCCATATCGCTGGTACATACCCCGCAGGCTTCGACCTTGACCAGCATCTGGTCGTCATCGATGGTGGGCATCTCAACGTCTCTAATTTCCATTTTTCTTGGTGCGACAATAAAAGCGGCTTTCATCTCTCCTCCTTAAAGACATAACTGCATTTGCGGGCATCAGGCTTCCTGTAATATACAAATGACTGTAAACGTTGTCAAATGCTTTCTGATTTCTTTCTACCTTAAAAAAGGGTGCTAATGAGGATTTTAAATCCCTCTCAATCTCCCTTTCACAAAGGGAGAAGCCGGTTTATAGCTATTTAGTAAAAATATGGTACTGTTTGCATCTGGTTATTTATTATTACCTATCCCCTGTGTCCCTTCATCCGCCATAGGCGGACTCAGGGTGAACCCCTTTCCTGCCAGAACTACTGGCATTGTCTGAAATGATTTCCTGGCAGGAAAGGGGAGTTAAGGAGAGAGGGGGCGAAGCCCCCTCTCATAACTCTCCCCCTCTCACGCATACGAATAATAGCATAGCAAAGTAAGCTGCTGCGTGAGAGGGGGATAAAGGGGGTGAGTATATATATCTACCAAAACCGAATAAAACCAAATATATAATTCCTTGACAGTGCAGATAGCGGGCATTAGAATCTTACATGCACCCGGCTTTTTAACAGAGAATACGATGCAATTATATATAAGGAGGTAGTTATGGAACTTGGTTTGAAAGATAAAGTAGCCCTGGTTACCGGGGCAGGCAGCCAGATAGGTTTCGGCAAGGCTATTGCCCTGACCCTGGCAAAGGAAGGCTGCGACATAGTTATAGGCGATATAAACATGGAGGGAGCCGAACAGACAGCCGCCGAGGTAAAAGCCCTGGGACGCAAAGCAATCACCGCCAAAGCGGACATACGCAACAACGATGAAGTACAGGCAATGGCAAAGACGGCTCTGGAGCAAATGGGCAGGATTGATATACTGGTCAATAACGCCGGAACTCCCGGCGCTGCTCCGCCCGGCACCGAAGAGTCCTGGGACTTGAGCGTGAATATCAATTTCAAGGGGACATGGTACGTAACTAACGCGGTAATCCCCCATATGAGAGAGCGCAAGAGCGGCAAGATAATCAATTTCTCATCGGGTGTTGCCCGAAGCGGTATCGGCGGTCTGTACTCCGCCGCCAAGGAAGCGGTTATAGGCCTGACCAAGACCTGGGCCAGGGAGCTGGGCCCCCTGGGAATAAACGTTAACGGAATCGCTCCCGGGATGGGAGATACCGGTTTCCAGATTTTAGCCCACGCCACTCCCGAGCAAAAGGAAAACTATAAAGCTACCGTACCGATGAGAAGACTTACCATGCCTCAGGATATCGCCAATACGGTGGCATTTTTAGCCTCGGATGTCTCGGCGGATATTACAGGGCAGACAATCCAGGTAGACGGCGGCGATTTCATGGTCTAAGCAGATAAGACCGCCTTTATTATACTGAGTAAAACACATATATATTAAGGAGATATGATGGACCTGGAAGAAATGGAAAAGAGGCTTACGTATCTGGAAGACCTCGAAGCAATCAGGGCATTGCACCATGAATATATGTTCCGGCTTAACAACCGCCAGTGGGATGATATCGTGGAGTCTTTCACGGAAGACGGGACGGCGAATATAGGCCACCACGGTCTGCGTAAAGGCAAAGCAGAAATAGAGAAACTGTTCAAAGAACGGATTTCCCAGATGAACGCAGGTAAATTTAGAGATGCCCATAACGCAATAGACCCCGTTATAACCATAGACGGGAACACGGCCAAAGGGCACTGGCTGATGTATATAATGATTTCCGACCCGGAAACCGGTAACGCGCTGAGATGGACACAGGGAAGGCACGACTGCGAATACGAGAAAGTTGGTGGGAAATGGAAATTCAAGTCGGTCAAATACACCCGACCCTGGCCCATCGAGCCCGAATCGGTGCCCAAGGACTAGAGCATACCGTATAAACCTTGTGTGAACACCGCCAACGGTGTTATCCTGTTTCTAACTGGGTATAAAACCAGGCGTTTTTTATGCCTGTCCGGCCGATAAAGGAGGTAATCATTGGATAATCTGACCTTCGCTTCCGATGCTCCCGGAGAAAGACTCTTCATGCTCGGCAACGAAGCAATAGCCAGAGGGGCGATAGAAGCCGGAGTCCAGCTAGCCGCCGCCTATCCAGGCACGCCTTCAACAGAGGTTACAGAGACCCTTGCCGAGGTCGCAAAAGAGCTTGATATATACGTCGAGTGGTCGGTAAACGAGAAGGTAGCTTTTGAGATGGCTCTTGCCGCCTCAATCTCCGGGTTGAGAGCCCTGGCATCGATGAAACATGTCGGAGTTAACGTAGCCCATGACCCGTTGATGACGGCTAGCTATATCGGGGCTAAGGGTGGGCTTGTCCTGCTCTCCGCCGAAGACCCGTATTCATGGAGCTCGCAGAACGAGCAGGACAACCGCTATATCGCCGAGCAGGCGCATATTCCCGTCATCGAGCCGTCGTCCATCCAGGAAGCGAAGGATATGATGGCGGACGCTTTCAGCCTCTCGGAGGAGTTCAAACACCTTTTTATGTTAAGGACGGTTACCCGGATAAACCACGGTCGGAGCGACGTCACCCTTGGAGAAATACAGCGGGAGCGGAGGAAGGCCTCTTTCGTGAAGAACAGGCAGTGGTTGAACTACACCCCGGCTGAAGCAAGGTTAAACAAGCCCCTGATGCTGGAAAGGCTGGAAAAGATAAAAGAGGCGGTGGACACGCTGCCTTACAACAGGCTGGGCCTTCGTGACGGCGCCAGACTCGGTATAATCGCCTGCGGGTTGTCCTACAGCTACACGATGGAAGCTCTAGACTGGCTGGGGGTTGGCTATAAAATTTCTGTACTGAAAATCGGTACGCCCTACCCCCTGCCCGAAAAACTGGTAAGAAAGCTGCTTAATTCGGTAGACGAGGTTCTGGTTGTCGAAGAACTCGAGCCGTATGTCGAGACTCACGTAAAGGCTATTGCCGGAGAGGACAACATTCCGGTTAAAATACACGGCAAGGACATGGTGCCCCGTAGCGGAGAGCTATCTACACGGATAGTCACCGAGGCTATAGCAAGCCTGACCGACTCCGGGCTGCCGGTAGATTTCAAGAAGATAGACGAACTGAGCAGGGAGACCGCTCCCCTGCTACCGTGGAGGCCGCCGGCGATGTGCTCCGGCTGTCCCCACCGGGCATCTCATTACGCTATCGGGGTAGCAGCAAGGCGTGTCGCCAGAGACTCAGGTAAAGACATAGAACCCGTTTACCCGAGCGATATCGGCTGCTACAACCTTGCCTACAACCCGCCGCTGGAAGCGGCGGACACCACCATCTGCATGGGAGCGAGCTTCGGTATCGCCAACGGCCTATCCCACATCATCGACTCTCCGATAGTCGCTCATATGGGCGACTCCACCTTCTTCCACAGTGGAATCCCGCCAATGATAAACGCGGTATATAACAAAGCAAATATAACCATGGTGGTAATGGACAACTCGGCAACGGCAATGACCGGTTTTCAGCCTCACCCGGGTACCGGACAGACAGCCACCGGCGAGGAAACAATATCGCTCAAGATAGAAGATATAGCCAGGGCATGCGGAGTCGGGTTCGTCGAAGTAATCGACCCCTTCGACCTTAAAAACGCCATCGATACATTCGAAAGAGCGATAAGATTCGAGGGTCCTTCGCTGGTAGTTTCCCGGAGGCTCTGCGCCATGATTGAGCAGAGACAAAAACGGGCGAGGGGCGAGAAAACAGTACCCTACCGGGTAGACCCGGAGAAATGCAATGACAGGTGTAACGCCTGTTTCGAGCTGCTCGGATGCCCCGCAATAATAAAAGAAGGCAACAAAGCCGTCATCGATACCTCTCTGTGCAATGGCTGTGGAGTCTGCGCCCAGGTATGCCCGTACAATGCGATAGTACAGGAGCAAGCATGATAAAAGAGTTCAATATAGTGATAGCGGGAGTCGGCGGACAGGGCGTAATTCTGATGTCGGAACTGCTGGGCAACGCCGCCGTCAGGGACGGCCTTAACGTCAGAGGCTCGGAGGCACTGGGAATGGCGGTAAGAGGCGGTTCGGTATCGAGTACCATCAGGCTGGGAGAGGCGGTACTGGGACCGCTGGCTCCGACCGGTAAAGCAGACGTCCTGGTGGCGATGGAACCGGTGGAGGCACTGAGGAATATCAGCTATTTGTCGAAGTCCAGCACCGTAATACTCAACACGGAGAAGGTCGTCCCGTTTACCGTTTCTTCTACGGGCAGCACCTACCCGGAGCTGGAAACGATTATCGAGAACCTGAACAGGGCTTCGGACGACATCATCAAGCTAAACGCGGCGGAGATTGCCGGTGAAGCCGGAAGTGCGCAATCGGCGAACGTCGTCATGCTGGGCGCGCTATTCGGACAGGGGCAGCTCCCGATAAAAATCGAGACTATTAAACAGCAGATTGAAGCCCGTTTTTCAGAAAGACTTACTGCGGTGAATATAAGAGCCTTCGACCTGGGTTACGAGGTATGCCGTAAAGTTTTGAAATAGAGTCCCGGTATTATAAAGGATAATTACCTATGAACGTAGCAGATATGCTGGCAAAAAATGCCGGTATGTACCCCGATGAAGCCGCCCTCATCGAATTGAGGCCCAGCAGCAATACCAGGAAAGAAATCACGTGGAAAGAATTCGATGAAAGGGCAAACATGATAGCCAGCGCTCTTATTGCCGCAGGGGTTGAAAGAGACGATAAGGTTATCCTCTGGATGATGAACTCCATCAACTGGCTGGAGGTATACTTCGGCATCCTGAGGACCGGAGCCTGGGCGGTACCCCTCAATTTCAGGTTTACCAGCGACGACCTTGCCTACTGCGCCGGAATAGCCGAGGCAAAAGTAATGTTCCTCGGAGAGGAATTCATAGAGAGAGTGGAAGCCGTCAGGTCGCAATTATC
>CAZCMK010000021.1:13063-25811 GCA_964499775.1 uncultured Dehalococcoidales bacterium
AATCACGAGGACAACTTCATCCTCATTCCCCCCCTGTACCATACCGGCGCCAAGATGCACTGGTTCGGCAGCCTGGTCGTGGGAGGAAGAGCCACAATACTGCCTGAAATGAGCCACAAGAACCTCTTCGATGCCGTCCACAGGGAGAGAGGAACGGTAGCATTTCTGCTGGTACCCTGGGCACAGGACGTGCTCGGAGCTCTTGACAGAGGAGAGTTGAAGATAGAGGACTACGACCTGAGCTGCTGGCGTCTGCTGCACATGGGAGCACAGCCTATTCCTCCCAGCGTGGTCAGGCACTGGAAAGAATACTTCCCGGATATGGAGTACGATACCACCTACGGACTGAGCGAGTCCACCGGGCCGGGATGCGTCCACCTCGGCATAGAGAACGAGCATAAGGTTGGAGCTATAGGCAGGGCGGGTTACACCTGGGAAACACGAATCGTCAATGAGAACGGGGAAGACATTGCCCCGGGGGAAATCGGCGAGCTTCTGGTCAGGGGCGGCGGTGTGATGAGGGAATACTATAAAAACCCTGAAAAAACGGCGGAAACACTTAAAGAAGGCTGGCTGTATACAGGTGATATGGCAAGAGAAGACGATGAAGGCTTCATCTACCTCGTGGACAGGAAGAAAGACGTGGTTATCACCGGAGGAGAGAATATCTTTCCGGTGGAGGTAGAGAACGTGCTTCAGAGTCACCCCGGAGTTTACGACACCGCGGTAATAGGCATTCCGGATGAAAGACTGGGAGAGCTGGTCACCGCTGTAATAGACCCTCAGACCGGTGCAACACTGACCGAAGAAGAAATCAATGAGTTCTGCGAAAAGAACCTGCCAAGGTATAAAAGACCGAGACGTATATACTTCGACAAGGTACCGCGGAATCCAACCGGTAAGATAGAAAAACCAAAGCTCAGAGAGAAATACGCCGGACACAGGGAGAGTTTCAGAATCTGAAAGAGCAGCTTTTTACAAGGCAAGAACAATCAGTAAGCAACGGCATATGTAAACTATCAGACATTGTCATAAAAAAGGGATAAAGCCATCTCAAATTATTATTAAATAAGGAGGACATAAGAAAATGGCTGAAACAAAATACGGGAAATATATCATTAAAGAACCCTTAGAAAGGGGCAGGGCGGCACCGTCAATGCACATATGCGCCGAAGATGGTTGTGTCGGAGCCCAGTTTCCCGGCTTCCCACTTGAGTACCAACTACTCTACATTGACCAACCCATGAAAATGATTCCGGAACCCCACGCACATGATGTCGACGAGGTCTTTTTCATTTACGGCGGCAACCCTAAAAACTACTTCGAGTTTGATGCGGAAATCGAGCTATTTATGGGGGAAGAGGGTGAAAGCCATATAATCAATACTACCTCGATTATTTATATCCCCAAGGGACTGATACACTGTCCGGTCGACATCAAAAAAGTGAACAAACCTTTCCAGTGGATGCACGTTTTGTTTTCACCCACATATACTTTATCGATAGGTGACATATCGCTTCACCCCCCGCACAGCAGTCGTGAGTCCTATTCACCCGAGGAAATAGTAAAGCTAAGGGCCGGCACTCCTTAAACAGAATAAACTGGAAAACGGTTTGCTATAGAAGAGCCTTAGCTTATAGAGAACTATGCCTGATACAGGGAGAGACTAGGGAATTTAGTTAACTTTTCTTTAATATTGTGACCGAAAACCTATTGACAATCTTGTCCGGATGTTCTATTCTCCATACACCGATGGGCAAATGGAGGTACACGAATGGAAGCGTATTGTGTAAAATGCCGTGCTAAGAGAGAAATGAAAGACGCCAGAGCCATAACGATGAAGAACGACAAGCCGGCCACGCAAGGCACGTGCCCTGTATGTGGTACCAAGATGTTCAGAATCGGTAAAGGCTAAAGCCAGACACGGAAACAAATCTCAAACCAAATAACCGTATCTCCGGCATCAGTGTTAACCGATGTCGCCGGCTATCAGCGCAGCCCCCAGAGCGGCACTAATCTGTGGTTCTTCCGGGACCAGGGTAGCAGTGTCTAACGTCTGTTCGATGCTCCTGACCAGACCGATATCCTTAGCTCCTCCCCCGGTCAGGGCTACGTCAGGCTGCATTCCCAGTCTCGATACCAGACTTTGAATCCTGCTGGCAAGGGCACTGTGCACACCTGCCAGGATATCCTCTACCGCTGCCCCCTCGGCAATGCGGGATATTGCCTCCGTTTCAGCGAACACGGCACAGCCGGTATTAAAGTTGACCTTATCTTTCGATTTCAGTGAGAGGGGCCCCACCTCATCCAGGTCGAGCCTGAGGACATGGGCTATTACCTGGAGGAACCTGCCGCTGCCGCCGGCGCATTTTTCACTCATTAGAAAGGCGACGTTCCTTCCCCTGTCATCCAGCCTGATAGCCCTGCTGAACTGTCCGCCGATATCAATCACCGTCCGGGCGGATGGAAACAGGCGAAATATTCCCCTGCCGTGGCAGGATATATCGGTAGCCGTCCGGTTGTTAATAGATACGCTGGAACTGCCGTAACCGGTAGCCACGGCGCCGGTTATATCTTCAGGAGATAATTCCGCCTTTTTCAGCGCCTTTGCTATCACGTTATCGGCGGCAAGCGCGTAATTTCCTCCCGACGGAATAATGTGGAAGGAAACAAGCTCTTTCCCCGATAGTATTACCGCCTTTGAGTAAGAAGAACCTACATCAACCCCGATGAAATAAGACATATCAGCCCACTAAAAGAACCTGGCTTCATTTAACCGGCGTTCGCTTCTGGCCAGAGGTGACCCGCTACCAGCCGCCTCCCGGGCAGCATCCCCGGCGAGAAGAGCGGCGCCAAGAGCTCCCGTAACCAGCGGCTCGGGCGGTACCACCACCGGGTAGCCAAATTTCTCCTCAAGGGCTTTAATCAGCCCTATATTTTTAGCGCCGCCGCCGGTAACGGCTATATCCTTTTCTATCTTCAGCCGGGCGACCAGGGAGTATATCCTGGCAGCGATGGCTTCATGAAGACCGGCAAGCAGGTCCTCGACCGGGACTCCTTTCGAAAGCTCGGTTACCGCCTCCTGTTCGGCAAACACGGTACAGGTGCTGCTGAGTACAGTCCTGTGCCTGGCAGTGAGGGATATTTTTCCTATATCCTCCAGCTCAACACCGAGTCCTTCAGCCATCAGCTCCAGGAACCTGCCCGTCCCGGCGGCACATTTATCGTTCATAACGAAGTCCACCGGACGGCCATCTTTCAGCTTAATCCCCTTGGTGTCCTGACCGCCGATATCTATAACCGTTTTTACCGAAGGCAGAAGGTGACCGATTCCTCTGGCATGGCAGGTTATCTCGGTTATCTGCTTATCGGCAAAGGGCACGTTGATTCTGCCGTAGCCTGTAGCCACCACATAGGTCAAATCATCAAAGGACAGTTTTGCTTTAGCCAGGGCTTCTTCCATTACCTTATTAGCCAGCTTTCTCTGCTCGGGTCCGGTGGAGACAACGTGCGAGGATAGTACCGCCTCACCCATGATTACCACCTTGGTCATCCTGGAGCCTATATCCATTCCGGCAAAATACTGTTCCTTCACAACTCAACCTCTCTTATGCGATTCCAGGGTCTCGATAAAAGCGTCAATCCTGGCATGGGTGTCGACCTCCGAATAGGAGCTGATATCCACGATGTCGCTTTCGAGGATCAGCGAAGGAATATCCCCGTATACTTTCTTCAGCTGGTTCAACTGCCATATCAGGCCCGGGTGCCAGGTACGGCAGGAAAACGCCTCATGCATCACCACACCGTCTATCTTGTAGTCTTCGATATACTGTATCAGCCTTTCGACATCGGGATGGGAGCCGGGACGCTTTCTGGCTTTGTCATACCAGAAAGTCCAGTACTTCAACCACCTCCAGGCTATATGCTCCAGAGGGTCGCTTATCTTTTCCAGGTCTATATCGAAGTTATAGACCGCCTCGATAATGCGATAGGTAGTCTCCACGGGAAATACCGCTCCTTTGCTGTTAAAATAATTAAAATCGGTCAAAGCAAACCATGAAGGCAGTCCACCGCCCCAGAGCAAACGGTATTTCTCATCGGGAATTACTCCCTCGCCGGCGGCTATCTTGCCCTGCAGCTCATCATACAGGTCCTTGTAAAAATCATAAGCCTCCTGACTACCCATCATAAACGAAATCGGCACCATCGTGTTCATCGCGTCACCGGTACCCATCGGAGTGGGAACGGCACGCCGCAGTTCATAAGTTTCCCACATCATATTCCAGGTCTTATCAGTTATGTAAACCAGTTCACCGAGCCTGTCCCAGTCCATTTTCCTGCCTGTCTGATGCTCGAGAAACTCCACCAGGCCTTTTAGCTGCTCGACTATATACTTGATATAGTAGTCCTGTACTTCCCGGTAATCATAGTCCTTCTCATAGGGCGGCCAGGGAAGGCCGACCTCGTAAACAGGGACATCGGGCATGTAATGCTGTACCGCCTGGTACCACTTGTTCCTGGGGTCACAAATCATCTGACCGCTACCCAGCATCATATCGGGCCTTACCTGCCCTCCCCAGGGAGAGTCTGGCGGCATCGCACCCAGCTCCTCCCTCCAGACATCAAAGCCCAGACCACAGAGGGCATAGGTGCAGAGAGAACGGGAAAAATTCTCTGCTTCGGCTTTCTCAAGAAATCTCTGCGCATCACGTTTTACGGCGCATATAGCGGCATAGTTCTCAGTCCAGGCAGGGACTATATCCATGGCTCTTATAATTTCGTCATAGGCGCAAACAATAAAGGTATAGGCTACAAGCTTACCCTCCTCCTTCGCACGTAGATTTTCACTAATAGCTGCCTTAACCATGGGAGCGATTCTGCCAGCTGCTTCAGTAGCGTGCTTTCTGGGTTTCCTTTGCTCCGTCATACAATACCTCTCTAGTCAATCATCTCCAGGAACGCCTGCACCCGGGTACGCAGGCGGGCAATGGTCGACATCGAATATTCATCCTCAATATAAAGCACTGGAATTTTCAATGATTCTATATAGCTTTTCATCGCCGGCACCTCGAACCCGAAGGGGTCGCAGTACTTATAGATATAGAGCATAACGCCATCGACATTATAGTCTTTGATAGACTGCCGTATATGACCGAACCTGTTTTCCAGAGAATTCTGATAGTCCGTCTGCACTTCCCGGTATGTCCGGCCGCACTTGATTTTTCTCAGATACCTCCCAGCTATGCCGTCTAAAGGGTCATCGGTGACGTCCGCCATAGGCCAGTATTCTCTGGCGCCGGGGCAGAGGTCATCAACGACCACATCGGCACCGCTGTCCTCAATCAGCTCTATAAAAGCCACGTCGTCCACCTGAGCGCCGACAACCATTATCCTGGCTGATTTTCGCGCCGGGGCAACGTCCCTCTGCCTGACTTCATCGATAATGCCGGGCAATAGTTCGTTGCTCTCATCCACCGGTATACTCATCATCGCTATCAATACCTTTGCCATCTCCGTGCCGGAGATTAGCGGCGGGTCCGGTTTACGCAGTTCGTAAAGCTCTTTCACCAGCGACCTGCTCTGATTATAAACTTCCACCGCCCTGGTGAGGCTTTCATCAGATATCTCTTTTCCGGTATACTTCCCCAGACCTCTTTTGAATGTATTAAGCTCCTGCTTGTAGAACTCCAGTGACGAATCATCGGTTGAATGGGGAAGGTTGATAAGATGGGAGTACGGGACATCGAGGCTGTATTTCCAGATATCATAAGTCCGGGTGATACTGTCACAAGCATGCGGAATAACCAGACCTTCAATGAAATCATATCTGCCCTTGAGCGCCATATCGAAGCAGCTGCGGACGAGAGGACAGATAATCGTCTCCATCTGAGTATCGGCTTGAGTTATCGGCTCGTTTACGTCCCCTTTTATCCGGAAAGGGATAAAACCTGCGGCGGTAATAATCTCCACGGGGGTTAACGCGCAAAGGTAGCCGATTACTTGCCTGCCCTGATTCTTCAACTCTCCGGCACGGCCGCCGTAATCCCGGTAGTAACCGTCCATTATAGCCAGTCCGTTATTGATACTATCCTCAGTCATTCAAAAACCCGTCCCTTTGGTTCTGTTCAATTGGGGTTGACATAGCTTAGATACCTTACTCTATGCTAATGCATCCCTGATAACATTCCAACACTCAAAATAGCTATCTTGGTCTTTCTTGTAAATACCACACCAACCTTCATCATAGTCCTTCATTAGATGGCGAAGCTCACCAGATGGCACTATAAATACATCTGGTGTTTCTGGGAAACCGCCTTTCAAATCCACAAATGTGTAAAAGAAACTCTCGTGAGGTTCTGGAGGAGATGCAGGTACTCGCCAGTACCAGTATGGCTTATCTTTCTTACGCTTCTTAAACGCATTCGTAGCTGTCTTAGTTTGTATCGTTATAGACTTCTTCGTGTCAGGGTTAGCGACAGATATATCTATCGCTCTCGTTCCATAAGTTGTTAGCCCTACGGCATACTCTAGTTCACTAAGCCGAAAAGCTACATAATATGCCCCAGCAGCCCCTGTTAAAACATTATCCTTAGCCATAGTTCCCTCCTCCTTTTCCAAGTGTAGTAAATTTTAATTGAATAGTTAAGTTCATTTAGTGAGGTTGACTAATTTCGCCGGCTGCGCAAGTCTTACGTCATTCCCGCGAAAGCGGGAATCTAGTACCCGCCTCTAGCGAACCAGTCTGGATTCCGTGTCAAGCACGGAATGACATGTTTCTGACAACCTCAGGTATTTGTTAGAGGGAGACAAAATCTCTCTCCAACTCTATTCTATTATTCTTCACAATATCTAATTGATTGCTTCTTCCTCTTTAAATCCAGTGATGTCTTCCCATGTATAGCCCAGTTCCAGCAGTATCTCCTCGGTATGCTGTCCCAGCTCCGGCGCTTCCCTCTGTACCGAAGCCGGAGTATCGTGGAAGCTCCAGGGGAAGCCCAGCATCTGTATCTTACCCCATACCGGATGCTCGACATCGATAATATAGTCGTTTGCCAGCGCCTGCGGGTCCTTAAAAACCTCGGTGGCAGACTGAATTGGAGTATAGATAATACCCTCTTTCTTGAAAATATCCATCCACTCGTCTCTTGTCTTCGTGGCGAACTTCTCGTCCAGAATAGCTACCAGTTCTTTGCCGTAGTCATGTCTTGCCTCGATAGAATTGAACCTGGAGTCATTCTCCAGTCCTTCTAAGCCTATTGCCTTACATACCTTGGGCCAGTATCTGTCCGGCTGAAGGTGGGCGATGACAATCCACTTATCGTCTTTGCATTTATAATGATTGTAAATCGGGTTTCCTGCTTCAGACCTTATTAACCTTGGAAATTCCTTTCCCAGGATTCCGGGAGCGGCAAAGTTTGTCCCGTGCATAGCAATCAAAGACCCCATCAGGGAGGTATCCACCAGTTGTCCCTTACCCGTCTTTTCTCTGGTATACAGAGCGGCGGTCACTCCCCAGGCGCAGATAAGACCCCCGAGCTCGTCACCCATACCGGGAATAAGAGTCCCCGGCGGTCCGTTACGCTCTCCTGACATCATCATCGTTCCCGACCGGGCAATGCCGGTGTAATCAAAAGAGAGCGATTCGGCATCGGGACCTTCACGTCCCCAGCCGGAAGAATGGGCATAGACCAGACGCGGATTTATCGCAGACAGCGACTCGTAGTCTATTCCCAGCCTCTTCGGGGCGCTTATACTGAGATTGGTAAGGAAAACATCGGAACGCTTAATAAGTTCAAAGAATATCTCTCTGGCTTTTTCTTTATTTAAATCGAGGACTATGCTTCTTTTATTCCGGTTACAGCTTTCGAAGTAGAAGTTCCTTCCTTTCAGACCGGTATCGGCGCCGACAATTCTCATCATTCCCCTGGCTGCATCTCCTCCCGGCGGCTCTACCTTAATTACCTCGGCACCCAGGTCGCCCAGCCTCATTCCGGCGACAGGTCCCTGCTGGAAATTGGTCAGCTCCACCACTTTAACCCCTTCTAACGGACCAGCCATTTCACACCTCCCTTCGTCATGAATTACCTGAAGTTCGGCTTATGAACCGGGTTGTGATGAACATAAAGTTAATTATGGCAAATAACTGCTTCTAGAAACAATTATACAATATCGGGAGAATAAAAACCCATTACTTTTAATGCAAGGCTAAAAGTGACCAAGGAGTGGGATAGGGTTTATAAATAGAGATGGTAATACATTTTGCTTCCCCCTTCAAAAAGGGAGAAGTAGTTTCCTATATTTGAAACAAGATTTACGCCAGTTTCTGCAGGTATCGCTGGGCTACCATGCCGGCAGCAGCGCCGTCACCCACCGCAGTGGAAACCTGACGCGGCGAGTTGCTCCGGATATCGCCCGCGGCATATATGCCGGGCACCTCCGTCTCCAGCCACTCATTCACCACTATCTGTCCCTGGTCGTCCAGTGGAACGATACCTTCCAGGTACTCCGTATTGGGGTCAAGCCCGATATGGACAAGGACGCCGTCGACCCTGAGCGATTCTTTCTGCCCGTTTCCTTCTCTGACTATATCAACCGACTCAACGTGACTATCTCCGATTATCTCCTTTACCATCGCCCCGGTATGAACTTCGAGTTTGGGGTTAGCGGCTACCCTATCCTGTAATATAGCCGTGGCATTGAGCTTCGGCATCGCTTCGATTACCACCACCTGCGAGGCTATCTTCGACAGGTACAGGGCTTCCGTGATACCGGAATCCCCGCCGCCGCATACGGCAACCGTTTTACCGGCAAACTGACCGCCGTCGCAAAAAGCACAGCTAATCACGCCCTTGCCCTGCAGTTCCTCTTCACCGGGGACACCCAGCTTCCTGGGAACGGAACCTCCGGCTATGATTATCGCTCCTGTCGTATAACCCTTGCCGTCGGAACAGGCAACCCACTTGCTGCTTGAAAAGACCTCTATACCGGATACTTCGGCTATTTCCATTTTCACACCGTATTTGGTAGCCTGGCCAACCATGTGGGTGGCAAGCTCGGCTCCGGCAATACCATCGGGGAAACCCGGATAGTTCTCAATCAGTTCGATATTCTTTATGTACCCGCCGAAGCTTTCTTTATCCAGGATGAGCGTCCGCCAGTTACCCCTGCCAAGATAGATTCCTGCCGTCAGGCCTGCCGGACCGCCCCCGATAATCACGGCATCATAGTCAAACACGCTTTTACTCTCCCCCTTCCCACTCTCCTGAAATCCAACTCACTTAATGTTTAATATCTGACATACGTCGGCACCACGTTCCTGTACTTTGCCACCAGCTTGTCCCAGTTAGCCGGCAGCTCTATTTTCTCAGTAATTCCCGGCTGGCCGGATAGAATACCCGTCCATGACCCCCATCCGCCGGCAACGAATATCTGAATCGGCGGCGGCTGACCCGGTCTGGCCATGATCAACGGAACTTCTTCTTTCGGGTCTTTCTTCTCATCTCCGGGCATATAATACTGGGGAAGATGGTCCATGTCCGTATGGGCGTTCTCCATTACATAAGCCTTGATTTTCTCTTTAGTCCAGCCTTTATTAGCCAGGGTCCGGGCATTACCGGGAGTCATCATAAGGCTTATCTGCCCCATCATCCTCGGGGCGATGTTGTAAATGATTGTCCTCAGTAATCCCATATCATCGGTGGAATATGAATGCACCTGAAGGTAACAGTTGGGGAATGAAAGTGAAATAGCGCTGTCCTCCTTTTCCAATCCCCGCTCGACATGCAGTGGTTCCCACAGACTGTCCTCCTCGTTTTCTCCGGTTACCAGGCAGTATTTAGCCGGGTTGCCGAGTACTCCCATATCCTCTATTTCCTTGCGCACACCCCGGATATTCTTGGTTATGAGAGCCATGGCACGCCCGATGGTGGTATTGGCGATTTCTCCCGGACTTAAAGTCCCGAAACCATCGTTGATATTAAGGTCTTTGCGTATCGGACCGTTAATTATCCAGAAAGGCGCCCAGGCTCCGGTGCTCACCGCCCATACATCCGCCATGGGACTGCTAGCCAGGGCTTTAACGCCGGCTATAAGAACCGGCATGTAGGTGGGTAAAGCTCCCGCCATAACGGCGTTGACGGCAATCTTCTCCACGGTAGCTTTCCCCATCCGCGGCTCCAGTCTGGCTACCAGATGGTCGGGCGGCAGGTCGGTACCGGTCAGCATCCGGGCTACCGCTTCCTCTGTAGGCGGGATAATGGGCAGACCTTCCATCCATCCCCTCTGATAGAAAAACCTGTTTACCTCCTCCAGGTCACCCTTGAAAATAATCCTCGCCGGTTCCTCCGCTTCCTTCTGTTTCGGGGATTTCTCTTCTTCGGTCAGCGGTGTGGTCAACTGAGTGATTATTTTATCAAATACCTCGTCTATCCCGGCTTCTATCTCCTCCATGACGCTGCACTCGGAAATGATAGGCTCCGGCACCAGCCTTATCCCCGGTAATCCTCTGCTGGAAGCGGCCGACTCCGCATCGTTGATAAAGTACTTGTAAGCGAGTGTTACCGTGGGTTTGTTTCTGTTCTCTATGTAAATCGTGTCATACACAAGGTACTTCATGCAGGACCCTCAGTCGCCCACGGCAAGAATTACCGTATCCACCTCGTCAATCCATTTATTGAAATTGTCTATGTTCTGCGGCTCCATTTCAGAGACGGAGAACGCCTTTCCTCTGTAATAACTGAACTCGGCGGAGGGAAATCTTTCCTTTAGTCTCCTCTCCACCACCGGAGCTATCCTGTGCGAAGCCTGCTTGATATTACAGAACATACCGATTTTCTTACCGTTGAGGTCTGTCTGTCTGGAAGCGGTAAGGCCTTTCATCGGCACCGGGTCCGCTTCAGCCCAGGGACTGAGGACTTCATATTGCATACTATCCCCACTCATTTATAGCAACCTCCTTTTTATTCCGGAATACAGCTATCCCGGCCTGCATATACCGTAATGCAGGCCGGAAGTGACCAACCGTAAAAGGTCCTAATATTTTGCGTATGTAGGAACCACGTTCTTATACTTCGCTACCAGCTTATCCCAGTTTGCCGGCAGCTCTATTTTCCTGGTAACGAAATCATTACCGAAGCCGCTCATAGCGCCGCCTCCGGCACTGGTAAGAACCCCGGTGAAAACGCCGGGACCGCCGGCAACGACGATTATCATGCTGCCGGTATCGGAGAACATCTTCCGCACACCCTCCTCACCGGAAGGAAGCGGAACACCTGGCCCCGTAGTCGTAACCGCGTTCTCCACTATGTATTCCATTACCTGCTTCCTCGTCCAGCCCTCGTTGGCGAGGTATCTGGCGTGGGCGGGGATGAGCAGGAATCCCGCCATCCCTCCTCCCCTGACATTGTTAATCATTGCCTGGATGATTCCTTTGTCATCGGTCTGCATGGGAATCGTCTGGCTGAAAGAGTTGGGGAAGAACACGGTAACGGCATTATCTTCCTTCCTGTAACCACGACTCACATGAAGCGGCTCCCAGGGACTCTCCTCTTCGTTCTCGCCGATTACCAGCGTGTACTTACCGGGATTGCCCAGCACCCCCATATCTTCGACAGCCTTCCTGGCTCCGCCGATGTTCTTCACTATGAGACCCATAGCCCGTCCGATGGCAGCATTGGCGATATCTCCCGGACTCAGAGCGCCCGAGCTGCAGTTGATATTGATAGCCTTACGAATAGAGCCGTTCAGTATGTAAAAAGGCGCCCACGAGCCGGTGCTGACTTCAAAGGTATCGAACCGGGTTTTCGGGTCCATGATTGCCTGCGCTGCGGCAATCAATACCGGCATGTACGTGGGCAAGGCGCCTGCCATGACAGCGTTGATGGCAATCTTCTCCACCGTAGCCTTCCCCATGCGGGGAATAATCTTGGTTACCACATGGTCCGGCGGAAGGTCGGTGCCGGTCAGCATCTCGGCAACCGCTTCCTCGGTAGGCGGGACAATCGGTAAGCCGTCAGCCCATCCCCGCTGATAGAAAAACCTGTTTACCTCTCCCAGGTTGCCTTTGAAAATAATCCTGGAGGTCTCCCCGGTGTCCATCGGCGGAGGAGATTTTTCCTGGTCGGTTAAAGGCCTGGTCAGGGTTTCGATAATCTCGTCGATTACTTCGGTAACGCCGGCTTCGATATCCGCCGCAACCGTACTCTCACAGGGGACCTTCTCCGATATCGACCGAATCCCCGGCATTCCTTTACCGGAAGCCGCCGAGTATGAATCCGTAACGAAACCGTAGTTGGCAAGCAAAGCCACCGGCTTGCCGTAATCTTCTATAGCGACCGTGTTGTACGCAAGGTACTTCGTGCATGCCCCTCAGTCGCCCACGGCAGTGACGGCAACGTCGATACTCTTTGCCCACTCCTCGAATTTCTCTTTATTCTCCGTCTCCGTCTCAAGGACATTAGCGGCGTTGGACTCGAACCAGCTAAATTTTGCGGTGGGATACTTTTTCTGGAGTTCCCTTTCAACCACCTCAAGTACAGGTCTGGCTGCCCGTTTGAAATTCTTGAACAGACCTATTGTTTTACCATTCAGGTCATCCACACGGGGAGCGCTTCCCCTGAGAGTTATGGGGTCTACCACAGCCCACGGACTGAGTACTTCATATTGACCATTCGCGACGTTACTCATTTTACCAGCTCCTTTACTTAAACTTTATTATTACCTCATCAATATCATTCACGACTACATCGGC
>CAZCMK010000021.1:25911-30720 GCA_964499775.1 uncultured Dehalococcoidales bacterium
CAGAGCGATTTTGCCTTCCAGCTCCATGATTCCAGTCCTCCTTCTGCAGGACCGTTAATATATTATATAACTTCTTTTTACCGGCTGTGAAAAATCGTTGAGGAGAGGTTATATATCCACACAAATCTGGATGCCGGCAGCACGACTCCGGTTATCTACCCTCTCATAGCTTTCGTATATGAGTCGTACTCTACGGACTCGTCCACTTCGTCCATGCATTTTGCCACGGGAATACTCGCTCCCTCTTTTTCAGCCATTTCCCTCGCCAGGACCAGGTCCTTATTGACGAATTTAGGAGGGGGAGAGCCATCGGGAGGCGGTGGCGGTGAAGGCATTCTCATTCCGGATGCCAGCCTGTTACTTATGCTGCGCGCCATCCAGTTATCGCCGGTGCCCTCCCTCATTACCTCCAGCATCATTTTCATATCGAGGCCGGCTTTCAGTCCCACATTCAAACACTCGTGGACAACCGTGCCGATATTGAATGCCGCCATGTTATTGACCAGCTTGTAAGCCTGCCCGTTGCCTATCGCGCCGGCACGGAATATCTTCCTGCCCATAGCCTCGAAAGCGGGCCAGCACCTATCAATGGCATCGTCATCACCGCTTACCATCAGGGTAAACTGTCCTATCTCATTGGTGGGCAGATTCTTCGTCACGCCGATGTCAATAACCTTTACACCCTTCTCTTTACCCTTTGCATACAGTTCGCGGGGATAGTAAGGACCGATGGTGCTGGAGAGGATAACGATACTGCCTTCTTTTACACCTTCCCAGAGACCGTCTTTGCCGAAAACCACTTCTTCAGTCTGGGGAATATCCCTGACCATGCTGATGACGGCGTCACTGTTTTCCGCCAGCTCACGGCAGGAATTTGCCTCTGTAGCGCCCTCCGCCACCATCCTTTCGACAGCTTCTTTGTTCAGGTCATAAACCATGACTGGAATACCCGCTTTTAAGATACTTTTAGCCATCGGCGTCCCGATATCTCCCACGCCGACGAAACCTATTTTCAGAGAATCCATATTACGGCTCCTTTCAATAATGAATAATATTCGATGACCCTTTGAAAACTCTGCCGGAGATAATCAGGAAGTCAATAATCTTCTCCGGCAGAGTACATTCTGATTCTGGGGTAATATCGTATGCGAAACGGTGAAGTAGTGTCTGGAGTTTATTATTATTTCGTCGATTTGTCAATTTAGTATGAAGGTGAAAAAAACGGTTTAAAGATACTTTTAGCCGTCAATATAAATGTCTTCAAACCCTTGACATGTCGTTTGCGTTGCATTATTATACCTAGAAATGCGAGGTATACAGGATAGTGACTGACACAGTAGCAATCGTTACCGACAGTATATCCTGTCTTACAAAGGAACTGATAGACCAATACCAGATAAAGATAGTTCCTATCAGGATTGTAGCCCAGGGTAAAATCTACCGGGATTCGGTGGATATCACCCCTTCCGAAGCCTACGAGATTTTCCTACAGGACCCGGAGAACTTCAGTACATCACCGTCTTCACCCGGACATTACCTCGAAGCCTACCAGGAAGTAAGCAAACGGGCAGATAGTATCCTCTGTATCACCCTCTCATCAAAACTCAGTACCGGCTATAATATGGCAACTATAGCCATGGAGCAGGCAAAGACCGAGCTTCCCGATACTCCCATTGTCGTCATGGACTCTCAGAATGTCACCTCCGCCGAAGGATTCATTGCCCTGGCAGGAGCCCGGGCAGCCGCAAACAGAGAAGACCTCGACGGAGCGGTTAAAGCGGCGGAAGAAGTACGGGACAGGGTACACTTCTTTGCCCTACTCGATACGATAAAGCATGTGTATCGCACCGGTCGTATACCCAAGGTGGCAAGTCAGATAGGCTCTTTTTTCAACATCAAGCCGATACTGACCAGTTCGTCAGGATACGTACGCTTCAAGGGAATGGTCAAAAACAGGGAACGGGGCATATTACGGCTGCTCGACATCTTACGGGAACACGCCGGGAAGGAACCGGTACACGTGGCTGTGATGCACGCCTACACGCCCGAGGAAGCCGACGACCTGAAAGAACGGATTGCCGCCGAATTCAACTGCGTCGAGTTATGGACCGCCGAGTTTACTCCAGTAATGGGCTATGCCACCGGAACGGGAACCCTGGGAATCGCCTTTTATAAGGACTAAGCGCAATCACTCCCTCAGCCGGACAGTTGCTTATATGATAGTAAACGAATTAATAACCGGAATAATCGCCATAATAATCGCCTACCTGCTCGGCTCCATCAACTCGGCCTATATCGTTACCCGTCTGGTAACCGGAAAAGATATCCGCCAACTCGGCGAGGGTAACGCCGGCAGCAGGAACGTCTTCCGTTCGGTAGGTTTCTGGGCAGCTGTACCCGTGGCAATCTTTGATATGGGTAAAGGCACGGCATCGGTGGCTATAGCCTACTGGCTGCTGGATGTGCCGATATTCGATACGAATCTATTCGTACTGCTTGCCGGAATAGCGGCGATAGCCGGTCATATGTGGTCCGTCTACCTGAAATTCACCGGAGGAAACGGTCTGGCGGCTACCATTGGCGCGCTGGCTATACTGCTGCCCTGGGAACTGCTGATAGTCTTTGGAGTAATGTTTGTCCTGACGGTTATCATGCGCAATCCCGTCCTCTCTCTGAACATCGGACTCCTCTCTCTACCCGTGTCTTCATGGTTTCTGAAAAAAGAATGGTTGCCTGTCTATTTCTCAATCGTTATAATCGTTATGATGATACTCAACTTTTTACCTACCGCCAGAGTCGCTCTGGCGAAAGCCGGAAGCAGGGGCAGGTTGTTCGACCAGTTACTGAGAAGAAACGCTCAACACAATTAGTCCCGGCCAACGGCTATACGCCCGCCTATCCACCCCTTTTAAACGACCTGTAAAACCATCCTGAATATTACCTTCGAGCGAGGTAGAGATATGAGCAGACAGGTTAATCCCCAAACGGAATACGACCTCAAGTCGGTTAAGTTACCCCGATTATCGGGACTGCCCTTACGCCTTCTCGTCAGTATAATGGAGAGTCCGCTGTCCGGTCTGCTTTCACCCGGTCTTCTCCGCAATGCCGGTCTGGAAAGCCTGCGAAAACAGACAATGGATGAACCTCCGACACTTTATCCTGTCGCAGCTTCAGTCGAAATCGCCTCTGAGAATGAACAGGTACCAGAAAACGAATTGCCAGCCCAACCAGCATCTAACGTTCCCGGTTTTCGTTTCAACACCACTCGCGATTATGCCAGAGCCTACCGGGAAGGTATAACAACTCCTTCCGACATTGCCCATAAGCTGCTTGAAGCGATAGGGGACAGCGATAGTCCGGACAGGCCTCTCCACGCTTTCATCGCCGTCGACCGCGAAGACGTCCTCAGGCAGGCAGAAGAGGCAACCGAACGATTTAAGAACGGGAAACAGTTAAGCATTTTCGACGGCGTGCCGGTATCGATAAAAGACCAGTTCGATATGGTGCCCTATCCCACAACCGCAGGCACCAGCTTTATGGGAAGCTCCCCAGCTAAAGAAGACGCCACGGTGGTAGCCCGACTGCGTTCTGCCGGAGCCCTTCTTACCGGTAAGACAAATATGCACGAGCTGGGAATAGGAATTACGGGACTGAACCCTCATCACGGCGTTACCCGCAATCCTTACAATCCCGGTCACCATACCGGGGGCAGCTCAAGCGGTTCGGCAACGGCAGTAGCCGCCGGATTCGGGCCTGTTTCCATCGGTGCCGACGGCGGTGGGTCTATCCGTATACCGTCTTCGTTCTGCGGACTGGTAGGGCTGAAGCCCACGTACGGGCGTGTAAGCGAATACGGAGACGCTCCGCTGGACTGGAGTGTCGACCACACAGGACCCATAGCGGTTACAGCTACCGATGCCGCCCTTGCATATTCCGTGATTGCAGGACCCGACCCGAAAGACCCGATGTCCCTGCGCCAGCCGGCGCCGACTTTAGCGAACACGGACAATCCGGACCTGAGCGATTTGACCCTGGGAGTATACCTGCCCTGGTTCCGCCATGCCAGCGCCGACATCGTATCAACCTGCGAAGCTCTGCTTCAGGATCTGGTAAACATGGGAGCGAAGGTTCAGGAGATAACACTACCCGGGCTCGAAGCAGGTCGGGTGGCGCATGCCGTAACGATAGCGGCCGAGATAAGCCACTCCGCAGAACGTTACTATGAAAGGCACCGGCGTGACTATGGACTTGACGTGCGACTCAACCTGTCGATGGCGCGTAAATTTACCGGCTCGGATTATATACAGTCCCAGCAGGTGCGTACCCGCATGATTGCCGATTTTAACCGCGTGCTGGAGAAGGTGGACGTGATTATCACCCCCGCTACCGGAATACCGGCACCCGTCATACCGGAAAACACCCTGCCGGAGGGTGAATCGGACCTGACCACGTTATTCGAAATTCTGCGTTTCGTAACGCCGGCAAACCTTACCGGTCTTCCCGCCATATCTTTCCCGGCGGGTTACAACAGCGCAGACTTACCGATAGGCATGCAGGCTATGGGCAGAGCCTGGCAGGAGCATGTCCTGCTGCGTCTGGCGCTTGCCTCGGAGACAATAGTGGAAAGACAGGCTCCGGCAATATACTATGACCTGCTGGAATCCTGAACCGATGAGTTTTGAAAGAATATATAAATATCTTGAAAACAGAAGTCCGGTAAGCCGGATTCCGATAGACCGGGACTCCACGGGTTACACCTCCGATACCTTCAACAACCGGGCAGGAAGTCCGGATTTCAAGGGATGGACA
>CAZCMK010000022.1:0-6784 GCA_964499775.1 uncultured Dehalococcoidales bacterium
TCAGATGACGGGTAAACTACAATTCCGCCTCCTTATGGCTTTTACCCTGGTAATACTGGTTACCATAGGGGCGGTCCTGTTTTTCGTAAATGAGTCTACAAAGGATGAAATCCGCCGCTACGGTGCGCGGGTAGACCAGCTCCGGTCTCTCAAGATGGAGGCAGAGCTATCACGCTTTTATTTCAGCAACAGGGAATGGAGCGGGATCCAACCGCTCATCGTCCAGTGGGGAAACCTTTACGACCAGCGGATTGTCCTCACCGATGCCGAAGGGACAGTTGTTGCCGATTCCGCGGGTAATCTATCCGACCGATATACCACCAAATCACCCGGCAGAACCCTATCCCTTCCGTTTCAGACCGGCACGATAGGCATTCTATATGTCACCCCGAAATCATCTTCGGAACTGAGTTTAGAGTCACTCCAGCTACTATTCGGGGCTATAGGGCGGTATTTCCTCTGGGGAGGCCTGATTGCGGTTGTTATCGCTCTGATAATAACCTCTTTCCTTTCGAGGCGGATACTTTCGCCCGTAAAAGCACTCACCAATGCCGCCAGACGACTCGGCGGCGGTGACTTCACGCAGAGAGTAGAGGTGAAGGATAAGAGTGAACTCGGCGAACTCGCCAATACCTTCAATACTATGGCTGATAATCTGGAACACGCCGAGGAACTGAGGAAAAACATGGTAGCGGATATCGCCCATGAGCTCAGAACTCCCCTCTCCAATATAAAGGGTTACCTGGAAGCGACCCGTGACGGCGTGGTCAGTGCGGATGCAGACACTATCCGCAAGCTGGATGAAGAAGCTACTCTCCTCTCCCGCCTTGTCGATGACCTCCAGGAGCTCAGCCTTGCCGAGGCGGGTGAACTGAAGCTGGTATTTCAGTCGGGAGATATAACCGATATCATCGCTCAGACAATAGAGATGATGCAGGCAAAAGCAGCAGCAAAGGGCGTGAAGATATCCACCACGCTACCCGGGAAGCTGCCTACGGTCAGTATGGACACTCACCGGATAAGCCAGGTATTGCGTATTCTTCTTGAGAACGCTATAACCGCGACTTCTCCGGGCGACTCCATCGAAGTTTCAGCCCAAAAACGAGCCGAATTTATAGAGGTAAGCGTGACCGATACCGGTGAAGGTATACCCGTCGGAGACCTGCCCTATATTTTCGAGCGGTTTTACCGGGTGGATAAATCACGCACCCGGGCAACCGGCGGCAACGGCCTGGGGCTTACTATCGCCAGACGCCTGGTTGAAGCACACGGAGGCGAGATTAAGGCAGAAAGCGAACCGGGGAAAGGCAGCCGTTTCAATTTCACCCTGCCCTTTTCCGGAAAATAAATGAAAATCTAATGTAACCTTAATAACAATCTAATATTTATCTGGCATAATTCCAGTGATAACAAAAAGGATAATTTACACTACAAAAATGTGGAACAGGAGGCGCTCGATGAAACTCACAAGGATAGCACTGATAATCCTCATGCTCTGCGGCACTATCGTTTTATCAACCGGCTGCGGAGGACGGGAGCAGGAAACTGCCCAGGAACAGGAGATAGCCACCATCCAGCGAGGTAACCTTACGCTGGATATATCAGCGGTAGGCAACCTGGTATTATCTCAGAAAGAGAACCTTGCCTTCGAGCTAGAAGGTACTATAGAAGAAGTCCTGGTCGAGGAGGGAGATTTCGTCGAAGAGGGTGATGTGCTAGCGGAACTCGACGCTTCAGAACGAAGCGACTATCTAAAAAATCTTGAACGCCAGGTAGAAACAAAGGAAAGAGAGCTGCTTCAGACAGAAATTAATGTCGATAAAGCGGAAGCTACCCTTGACGAAGTCAGCAGTCCTGAATACGCCGCTCTTGCTATCGCCAGGGCTGAACTCGAAGTCGCCGAGGCGAAAAGAGCCCTTGATTACGCCCAGGCGGCTTATGACGTAGCTAAAGCCTGGTACGACTACAACTGGGGCGTACCCGATTTCATCATGGACTACGAGCAGAAGAAAGCCCAGCTGGCTATAGCCGAGTCAAACCTAGCCGATGCTGAAGACACTCTGGCAAGCTTACCGGATGATATCGAACAGGAGCGTGAAACCAGGCAAAAAGAACTCACCATAGCCCGGAGTAAGATGGAAGACGCGCAATTGGCACTGGATTACGCCGTCGAGGCATGGGAAGAGGCTGGGCTTCAGAGCTGGGAGATTGTTGCTCCATTCGACGGCTTCATCACCAGGGTCAATATCAGCGACGGCAGCGAAGTAAAGCAAGGTACGAAAGTGATAGAGATAGCCGACCCCAATGAATTCGAAGCCGATGTATATGTCAGCGAAATGGATATCTTTAATGTTAGTGTAGGCATAGAAGCCACCGTGCAGGTAGACGCCATTCAGACGATTATCCTGCCCGCCGAGGTTATCCGTATCGCTCCCACGGCTACCATACAGGCAGGAGTGGTCAATTACGAGGTAAAAGTAAAAATCCAGTCGCTCGAAACAATCGTCGATGAGGAGCAGAGAACGACGAGGAGAGGTTTCGGTAATATTGATTCCGGAGATATTTCCGAGATGCTCGAGGCTGCCGTTGAGTCCGGTCGTATCACGGAAGAACAGGCTAAGGAGATAGAAGAACAGTCTAAGGAAATGGCAGAGCGGATAGAGTCCAGTGATTTTCCCGCTCCACCGGAGGGTTTCGAAGGCGGGTTGCCATTCGCAGAAGGTGAAACGCCTGCCGTTCCGGAGGAATTCGAAGGACAGATGCCGTTCGGCGGTCGCTTTCAGGGACCATCCGCCACACTAACATCCGATGAATTTCAGCTCAGAGAAGGGCTGACCGTTACCGTAAATATCATTACTGAAGAGAGAACAGATGTGTTACTCGTTCCCAATGCGGCTGTAAACACCAGCGGGGGACAGACATACGTAATAGTAGTCTTGGCGGACGGCACAACCGAGGAACGCGAGATACAGGTCGGAATCAGCGACTGGCAATATACGGAGGTAATCGGCGGACTAAGTGAAGGCGACCAGGTAATAGTACCGCAGGGTTCTACCAGCACCACAACACAGACAGGTCCCCAGAGCGGATTCGGTATGAAAATAGGGAGGTAGCAATGATTAGCCTGGAGAATATAACCAAAGTCTACCCTATGGGTAAAAGAGAGCTTACCGTTCTCCGGAGTATCACCCTGAATATCGAACGGGGCGAACTTGTAGCGATTATGGGCCCCTCCGGTTCGGGTAAATCCACCATACTTAACCTTATCGGCTGCCTGGACAAGCCTACGTCAGGCATATACCATTTCGAGGATAAGGAAGTCAGCCGCCTGAACAGCGGTGAGCTTGCCCGAATCAGGGGACAGAAGATTGGATTTGTCTTTCAGACTTTCAACCTTTTACCCCGTATCTCCGCCCTGGCTAATGTAGAACTCGGCATGAAGTACTGCGGAGGCAGCGACCGCAAGCTTGCTATGGAAGCACTTGAAAAAGTAGGGCTGTCAGAACGCGCCGGTCACCGCCCTACCGAGCTTTCCGGCGGTGAGATGCAAAGGGTAGCTATAGCCAGGGCAATCGTCAAGAGTCCTCCGCTGATTCTGGCCGATGAACCGACAGGCAACCTGGACAGCCATTCCGGCGCGGAAATAATCTCTATTCTGACGTCACTGCATGCTGAGAACGACATTACACTGGTTATGATAACCCATGACGCCAATATAGCCAGTCACTGCCAGCGGATTATACATCTCAAGGACGGGCAGATAGAAGCGGAGGAACAAATATGAAAAAGTGGTTTGAACCCTTAACTACCGCTCTGGTCGGTATTTCTACACATAAACTCCGCAGCTTCCTGACCATCCTTGGAATAGTAATCGGCATTACCGCCGTAATTACCCTGATGTCTATAGGCAGGGGGACTACAGCACAGGTACTGGAGAATATCGAAGGCATGGGAGAAGACCTCATTACCATCAGTCCCGGAGGTTTTGTTTTCAGTGGAGTCAGGAGTGCAGGCGGCAGTTCGCAGACTTTGACATTCGAGGATGCCCAGATAATTTCCGAACAAATACCTTATATAACCGCAGTAGCGCCTTCTTATTCCACCAGCCTGCAAATGGTCGTCGGTGGTGAAAATATGCACGCAAGAGTTACCGGAACAACGCCGGAATACAACGAGGTGTATAGCCTTGATTTTGCCTCGGGTAACTTTTTTACCGAATACGATTACCAGCGGGGCGCCAAAGTAGCCGTAATCGGCGCCAATGTGAAAGAGACGCTCTTCGGAGAAAGCGATGCTATAGGTCAACAAATAAGAATGGGCAGCACAATCGTCCGAATTATCGGCGTACTTGAAAGCGAGGGTGGATTTATGATGAGTTCGTCCGATGATGCCATGTTAATTCCACTTACAGCCCTCCGGCAGGCAGTTGCCCAACCAAAGACCGCCCAGGGAGAACGCGTAGTCTCATCCATAGCCCTCACGACCAGTGATACCGACCAGTCGAGTTATGTGGTAGATGAAATAACCAGCCTGCTTCGCGCCCGTCACCGGCTGGGCACCGGAGTCGATGACGACTTTTTTATCATGTCCACGGAGGAAATAGCCAGTACCATATCAGAAGTGACGGGTACCATGACGCTACTTCTCGGGTCGATAGCCGCAATTTCACTGCTGGTCGGAGGTATCGGCGTGATGAATATCATGCTCGTATCGGTACTGGAGCGGACCCGCGAGATAGGCATCCGGAAAGCTCTTGGAGCCAGAGAGCGGGATATCTGGGGACAATTCCTAATCGAGGCGGCATTACTGACGTTTATCGGCGGCGTCATCGGGGTTATCTTCGGCTGGGGAGTTTCCAAGCTCGTTCCTACACTCTCTTCTGCCGTGGGCATGGGACAAATAAACACCATAGTCGGTGCTGATATAGTTATCCTTGCCGTTTCCGTATCCGTTGGCATCGGCCTTTTCTTCGGGTTCTACCCGGCATGGAACGCTTCACGGCTGAACCCGATTGAAGCACTCCGCTCAGAGTAGACCAGACCGATAAATAATACATTTTAGTCAGCCGCCACTAACCAAGTGGCGGCTTTTTCGTTATATAATAGTAGAGAGACATATCATCAGGAGGAGAGCAATGAAAAAGATGTGGATACTCGTTGCCGTACTGGCAGCAGTAGCGGTGGTAATGGGACTGACCGGCTGCGAGCAGGGTGGTACCGCTCTCGGTGAGATAACCAATCTGAACCTGAGTAACCAGCAGCAGGGAATCTGGGTCACCGGTCAGGGCAAAGTAAGCGTCGTCCCGGATATAGCCTCTTTATCGGTGGGGATTTCAGCCAGAGCGGAGACCGTGGCTGAAGCCCAGTCTCAAGCCTCGGCGGCTATAGAAAGGATAATGGACGCCCTCGATGCTAACGGTGTAGACAGCAGAGATATCCAGACCCAGTACTTTTATATCCATGAGGAAACGACATGGGACAGGGAAACGAACCAGGAAGAGGTAACCGGCTATCGTGTAACGAATATGCAAACGGTTAAGATAAGGGATATAGATAAGGTGGGAAGGATTATCGATGCCGTGGCTGAAGCTGGAGGGGACTATATCAGAATCAGCAGTATCAACTTCTCGGTGGAAGACCCGACAGAATACTATGAAGAAGCCAGAAAACTGGCGGTAGCCGACGCCAGGGAAAAAGCAAAGCAGCTTGCCAGCCTTTCCGGTGTCAGTGTGGGTAATGTGACCTATATCTCCGAAGGTTCCACTTCATCGACCGTAGTCCACCGCGTAAGTGCGGATATCGAAATGCCCGCCCCTGGACTGGTTGCCGAGTCGATTGAAACGGCAATCAGTCCCGGAGAGCTTGAAATTACCACCACCGTTCAGGTGGCTTACGAAGTCAAATAAATACGCATGAAATATCGTCTTTAAAATATAATATTTACACTTCAGAAAAATACGTTATTTCTAAAAAGTCGCCACTAACCAAGTGGCGACTTTTTCTACAATGTATAAAGACGTAGATTCAACGGGAATATATCACTAAACCAGGATACAATCTCTCATGCTGATACTTATTATCGAGCCATCGTACTTACCCTGTACCGTCACCTCCTGCCCGGTCGTCAACTGCTGCAATTCAGACCCGTGTTCCCTGCTGAATACGCAACGCATTCTCTGTCGCAGGCTGTTCTCGCTCGAACCGACCAGGTTTATGAAATATATATCCATCGCTGCCCTGACTTCTATTTTATCCACCGTCCCGGATATCCTGAGAATCTTATTGACGAATCTTGAGTCCGCCGCCGTTCCTTCCGTCTCATAAGCTGAAATCACCTCATCAACGGTTAGTTCCATAGACGGCTGGACAGGCTCAGGCTCCTCCTCTTCCTCTTCATACTCTTCTTCCTCTTCGTATTCCTCCTCTTCCTCAAGCTCTTCTTCTTCAGGTTTCTCTTCTTCAGGTTCGGGTTCGGGTTCCTTTACTTTTTTACGCCGGGCTGACGGCCTGGCTTTCGGTTTCGGTTTCTCTACTACTTCGGGTTCTTCTTCTTCAGGTTCTTCTTCCTCAAGTTCCTCTTCAGGTTCCGGTTCAGGTTCCTCTTCTTCAGGTTCGGGTTCCTTTACTTTCTTACGCCGGGCTGACGGCCTGGCTTTCGGTTTCGGTTTCTCTACTACTTCGGGTTCTTCTTCTTCAGGCTCTTCTTCCTTAAGCTCCTCTCCAGGTTCCGGCTCGGGTTCGGGTTTCCTGACCTTCCTGCGCCGGAGGGCTGGTCTTACTCTCCG
>CAZCMK010000022.1:6884-12855 GCA_964499775.1 uncultured Dehalococcoidales bacterium
GCTCGGGTTCGGGTTTCCTGACCTTCCTGCGCCGGAGGGCTGGTCTTACTCTCCGCCTGGGTCTTGCTTCAACTTCAGGTTCCGCCTCTTCTTCAGCCTCTTCCTCAGATTCTTCGACCTCAATCTCTTCTACAGGTGTTTCTTCCGCTTCAATCTCTTCCTCTGCCGGTTTCCTGCCCGACCTTTCTTCTCTCAATTGTTTATAAGTCTTATCAATCTGTTTAAAAGAACCGGAGAACAGAGGATAGCCGCACCACTGGCAGCACCAGTCCAGAGTCCTTGCTGTAGCCTGACCGCAATTTGGGCATCTCGCCATTGCACACCTCTTAAATAGAGTATACAGCAGTACAATAGTTTGTCAATCGAACTGGTAGAAAGATACATGCGCAGTTTTAGGTTCCGTTTGCATTTGGTTGATTACACTGTCATTGCGAGGAGTTCGCCTCGGGCGAACGACGAAGCAATCTCAAGAAATTGATATAGATTGCTTCGTCCTCCTCAGGCGGACTCGCAATGACAAACCAACCAAAACCGAATAGAATTTAGTTTTATGTATCTCTCCCTGTATACAGGTTATATCTATAATAGGGTTGCCTGGGGTGGGGTTTCTTTGTCATAGGGTAAATCAAGGTGCTTATAGGCCAGCCGGGTAGCCAACCTGCCCCTGGGTGTTCTCTCCAGAAAGCCAAGCTGCAGAAGATACGGCTCATAGACATCCATGATTGTGTCGGATTCCTCGCCGATAGCAGCGGCGATGGTCTCCAGCCCTACCGGTCCGCCGTTGAACTTCTCTATAATTGTATACAGCACTTTCCTGTCCGTTTCGTCAAGCCCTATAGAGTCGATTTCAAGCTTGGACAGGGCATCAATCGCTACTTCCCGGGTAGCCACACCGTCAGCGATGACCTGAGCGTAATCCCTCACCCGTTTCAGCAACCGGTTTGCCACGCGTGGTGTCCCTCTTGCCCTGCTGGTTATCTCGTCGAGGCCCTCGTCCTCAGCTTTTATCCCCAGGATACGGGCTGAACGTTGCAAGATTCTTTTAATAGACTCCTGGTCATAAAAATCGAATCGGTAGACGGCGCCGAACCTGTCACGCAGGGGGGGGCTCAGCAGAGCAAAACGGGTGGTCGCGCCTATCAGGGTAAACGAAGGCAGGTTAAGTCGCAGGCTTTTAGCGCCGGGGCCTTTGCCGATAATAAGGTCCAGAGCAAAGTCCTCCATAGCCGGGTATAAAACCTCCTCTACCGCCCTGTTCAGGCGGTGTATTTCATCAATAAAGAGGATATCCCCGCTGTGAAGGTTGGTAATAATTGCCGCCAGGTCTCCGGTGCGTTCTACAGCCGGACCCGAGGTGATCCTGAGATTAACTCCCATCTCACCGGCAATGATATTGGCCAGCGTGGTCTTTCCCAGACCGGGCGGTCCGTAAAACAGGATATGGTCCAGCGCTTCGTCTCTACCCCTGGCAGCAGCAATGGCTATATTAAGATTATCTTTTACCTTTGTCTGTCCATCGAAGTCAACAAGGCTGCGTGGTCTCAGGCTTGCATCAAGAGGCGTATCTTCGACGCTGGGTTTACCCGAAATTATACGAGCTATTGTTATTTACCTCCCCGGGCCTTTATAATCCTTTGTTTTTACCTTCTGAACAAGACGGCTGCTAAATAACCATTATTGCAGTTATTATACCACATCCCTGCCCTGTTCAAGAGAATATAAAGCCGCCCCGATTGAGATCGGGGCGGCTTTATCACGTAAAATAACCGGCTACTTAACTATATAGCCAGTTCCGCTTCGTTCGCCTCATCGGCTCTTATAGCCAGTATACTCGCTTCCTGCTCGTCCTGCACATCAGACTCACCGTTCAGCATAAGTCTCAGCATCTCTTCCGAAACCGGCGAACGGGCAGGGATAAGTCTGCCGATAATGACATTTTCCTTAAGTCCAACCAGCCTGTCCGTCGCTCCCTTGACCGCAGCCTCGGTTAGTACCCTGGTGGTCTCCTGGAATGAAGCCGCCGCCAGCCAGCTATCCGTGCTCAATGCAGCCCTGGTTATGCCCAGTAAGACCGTATGAGCTGTGGTGGGTTCTCCGCCTTCAGCCAGAACCTCGGCGTTAATGTCCTCATACTTAAACCTGTCTATCAGCTCTCCGGGTATCAGTTCGGTATCACCTGAAGAATCGACTCTTACTTTATCCAGCATCTGGTGAACGATAATCTCGATATGCTTATCGCTGATATTCACGCCCTGAGAACGGTACACCCTTTGCACTTCGTCTACCAAGTATTGCTGGACAGCTTCCCTACCCAGAATATGCAGCATTTCCTGCGGGTTTACAGAACCGTCGGTAAGCTGCTGTCCTGCCTGTACCACGTCTCCTGTCTGAATGCGGGCATGTACGGCAGCCGGTATAACATACTCCCTTTGCTCCTGCTCTTCGTATACTATCGTCACACGGCCATCTTTTATCTCCACCTGACCGGCAACACCCGCCAGAATAGCCTGTTCTTCTTCAACAAGGGCAACACCTTTCGATTCATTTTTACCCTTCTTGGCAGAAGACTTAGATTTGGCTTTCGGCTGGGCTAACACCGCGCCTATATCCACCCACTGACCTTTCTTGACCATTACTTTCCAGTCGGAAGGCGGCGTATACTCGTCACGGAACGTTTCAGAGCTGGCTACGAGAATTTTATCTCCGTTATCACCGTGAATCACCTCGGCAATACCACTTATATCTGCAAGAACAGCCGGTACCTTCGGTGTTCTTGCCTCGAATAGCTCCTCTATCCTGGGCAGACCGCTTGTAATATCGAGACCGACCACGCCGCCGGTGTGGAATGTCTGCAGTGTTAGCTGCGTACCCGGCTCACCAATACTCTGGGCGGCGATAATACCAACCGCCGTATTGAGGTTAACCGGCTCACCTCGCGAGAGGTCCCTGCCATAACAAGCCTTGCAAACGCCGCGTCTCGACTGGCAGCTCAGAGGAGACCGGACATGAACCTTGGTTATACCGGCGGCAATTATCTGTTCCACTTTTTCCTCATCAATCTCCTCATTCCGGTCAACGATAGTCTCCCCGGTCTCGGGGTGGGCTACCTTACTGGCTGCAAGCCGGCCGATTATCCGCTCGGTAAAAGAGGGCAACAGTTTCCTGTCTTCAGGTTCCGATACCCAGATTCCTTCTATAGTCTGGCAATCTTCTTCAAGAACGATAACGTCATGGGAGGCATCGATAAGACGCCGGGTTAAATGTCCGCTTTCCGAAGTTCTTAACGCCGTATCGGTCAAACCCTTACGGGCACCGTGAGTAGAGATAAAATACTCCAGAACGCTAAGCCCTTCGCGGAAGCTCGCTTTAATAGGAAAGTCTATAATCCTACCGGATGGATTGGTCATCAGACCTCTGAGACCGGCCATCTGTCTTATCTGGGAGATGTTACCCTTTGCTCCCGATGTCGCCATCATGTAGATACCGCCGTAGCGATCAAGACCGTCCGATATAGCTTCGGTAATCTTATTGGTTGTGTCAGTCCATGCCTGGATCACTCCTCCGTATCTTTCATCCTCGGTGATTAAGCCGCCGTTATACTGGCTCTCAAGAGTGGCGGTCTTCTCTTCAGCCTCTCGGAGCAGTTCAGGTTTGGAATCCGGAACCTCGATGTCACTCATGGCAATGGTGGTTCCCGATTTCGTTGCGTAATCGAATCCGAGCTTCTTCAGATTGTCCAGTACTACCGCCATATCTTCATCATTCAGCAGTTTTGAACAGTCAGTTACTATACCTTTCAATCCCGATTTATCGATTGCTTCGTTGTGAAATTCCATTTCCGGAGGCAGTACCTCATTAAAGATAATACGACCGACACTGGTCTTAATCCTTTTACCGTCTCTTTTCTGGTCTCTTACCTCAATCTCAGCTCTGAAATCGACAACACCAAGCTCATAAGCGAGCTTCGCTTCCTCGAAGCTGCCGAATAAACTACCCTCTCCTCTGGTACCCGGTCTGATAGTTGTAAGGTAATAACAGCCGAGTACCATATCCAGGGTAGGAGTAACTATCGGCTCACCGCAGCTCGGAAGCAGCATATTGTGTATGCTGAGCATCGTTTCCCTGGCTTCCCTCACGGCGGCTTTTGAAAGCGGTATATGCACCGCCATCTGGTCGCCATCAAAATCAGCGTTGAAAGCAGTACACACCATGGGATGAAGCTGTATAGCACTGCCGTCGATAAGCACCGTTTCGAAAGCCTGAATACTGAGTCGGTGCAGAGTAGGAGCACGGTTAAGCAACACTGGTCGCTCCTTGACGACTTCCTCAAGAATGTCATACATTTCCGGCTTGGCTCTCTCTACCAGTCGCCGGGCACTCTTAATGTTATGAGCAAGACCCCTCTCGAGAAGCTGGTGCATTACAAAGGGTTTAAAGAGCTCCAGCGCAATTCGGCGAGGAATACCGCACTGGTTTATTTTTAATTCGGGACCGACTACAATTACCGAACGCCCGCTGTAGTCAACCCGTTTACCGAGCAGGTTCTGGCGGAAGCGTCCCTGTTTGCCCCGGAGCATATCCGAAAGCGATTTTAATCTATGATTTCCGCTGGTAGCGTACGCCTGTCCCCTTCTGCCGTTATCGATAAGCGAGTCCACGGCTTCCTGCAGCATACGCTTCTCGTTACGGATTATTATTTCCGGTGCGCCTGTTTCCATCAGGTGTCTCAGCCGGTTGTTGCGGTTGATTACCCGGCGATACAGGTCGTTCGTGCCGCTGATGGCGAATTTACCGCCGTCTAGCTGCACCATAGGCCTGAGGTCAGGAGGTAATACTGGTAACACGGTGGTAATCATCCATTCCGGCTTACTGCCGCTGCGGCGTATAGCCTCCACTACCTGCAACTGTTTGCTCGCTTTCTTACGCCGCTGACCCGAATTAGAGCGGGTCTCGCCGATCAGTTCGTTGCGCAGCTCGTTCAGGTTAATTCCCCTGATAATCTGGAGAATGGCTTCCGCGCCCATTCCGGCGGTAAATACCTGGTCATACCTATGTTTGAGTTCCTGATACTGGCTCTCGGTAAGAAGCATCCGTATGTGGAGGTCTTTGAGCAGCTCCGCTTCAGCGACGTTCTTCTCCTGAAGCTGGACCTTCTCCTCTTCCCATTTTCTTCGTAGCTCATTTACTTCTTCTACGGAAGCCTCTTTCATCTCGGAAATCGTAGCTTCCAGGGCTTCTTCCCGTTCCGTTATCTCCTGCTCCAGCCTTTCCCCTGCCCGTTCTATAGCCAGCTCGCGTTCTTCCTCATTAATCGAGCTGATAATGTAATGCGAAAAATACAAGACGCGTTCCAGGTTTCGGGGCGACATATCGAGCAGAAGTCCGAGACGACTGGGTATTCCCTTGGCAAACCAGACATGGCTGACAGGGCAGGCAAGTTCGATATGCCCCATTCTTTCGCGGCGCACCTTGGACTGGGCTACTTCAACGCCGCACTTATCGCAGATAACCCCTTTGTAACGTATCCTTTTATATTTTCCGCAAAAGCACTCATAGTCCTTGGTAGGACCGAAGATTCTCTCACAGAAAAGCCCGTCCCTCTCCGGCTTGAGCGTTCGGTAGTTGATAGTCTCCGGCTTGGTTACCTCGCCGTAAGACCAGCTTCTTATCTGCTCCGGTGAAGCCAGTGAGATACGAACTGAATCAAAATCACTAACTTCCAGCATTGCTATCATCTCCTGTATCAGTCTCAATCGGTTCTTCGGTACTTACAATCTCAGATTTAACTTCAGCTTCTTCCTCAGGTTCCGTTTCTCCCTCCGCTGCGGTATCGACAGTATCCTCGGTAGTCTCAACCTCAGCTACAGGTTCTTCCTTAGTTTCCTCCTCGGTACTCTCTTCCTCTTCCGCCGTAGCTTCTACAGCATCCCCGGCAACCTCTACCTCAGCTACGGGTTCTTCCTCGGTACTC
>CAZCMK010000022.1:12955-30476 GCA_964499775.1 uncultured Dehalococcoidales bacterium
TTCTACAGCATCCCCGGCAACCTCTACCTCAGCTACGGGTTCTTCCTCGGTACTCACTTCCTCTTCCGCCGTAGCCTCTACAGTATCCCCGGCAGCCTCTACCTCAGCTACGGGTTCTTCCTCGGTACTCTCTTCCTCTTCCGCCGTAGCCTCTACAGTATCCCCGGCAGCCTCTACCTCAGCTACAGATTCTTCAGGAGTTTCTTCTTCAGTACCTGCTTCCTCTTCCGTCACTGCTTCTGCCGTATCTTCGGCAACTTCTACCTCAGCCGCAGGCTCCTCCGGAGATTCCCCGTCCGAGCCGGCGTCTTCCGCTACAACCTCAACCGTACCTTCTAGAGCTTCAATACCTGCCTCCAGACCGGGTACTTTGACAGCTTCAGTAGCGAAAGCCGTCTTTTCTTCCTCGTTTATCACTTCGATGGCAAGCCCCAGGCTCTGGAGCTCTTTAACCAGGACCTTAAACGATTCCGGCACACCCGGTTGGAGGATATCCTCATTCTTTACTATAGCTTCATAGGCTTTAGCCCGGCCGATTACATCGTCCGATTTTATAGTCAGGACTTCCTGAAGGTTATGCGCGGCGCCGTAGGCTTCAAGCGCCCATACCTCCATTTCACCGAACCTCTGGCCTCCGAACTGGGCTTTGCCGCCCAGCGGCTGCTGGCTGATTAATGAATACGGTCCCGTGGAGCGGGCATGGACTTTATCCTCAACAAGATGGTTGAGCTTCATCATATATATGTAACCTACCGTTATCGGCTGGTCGAACGGCTCGCCGGTATGCCCGTCGCGGAGCGTTACTTTACCGACGGTCGGGGGAGGGTAGTTCTTCTCGGTACTTACCTTGGCTACAATCTCTTCGAGCTCCTCGTGATTGAAATCCTGGCTATCGATACCAAGGTCCTGTAACCATAACCTTAAGCAGGCTTCTCTTGCCACTCCCGGATATTCGTCACCGAAAACCTTATCCGCGTCGTAGCCACGTTCCTGAACCCATTCCTTTGCCCTCTCCAGTTTCAGATTACCGTTCCTGTTTCCGGGGTCGAGGTTTACCGCACCCGCCTGCTGAGCCAGCCAGGCTCTGGCCAATACATCCTCGATATCGACGTCGTCAGCACCATCGAAAACAGGAGTGAGTGCTTTGAACCCCAGTATCTTGGCTGCCCAGCCGAGATGAGTCTCCAGCACCTGACCGATATTCATACGCGACGGTACGCCTACGGGATTCAGGATAATATCCACAGGCGTACCGTCCGGCAGGAAAGGCATCTCTTCGGCCGGGGCTATAATGGATACGACTCCCTTGTTACCGTGGCGTCCGGCAAGTTTATCACCCACCGCGTTTCTTCGCTTCTGGGCAACCCATACCTGTACCAGTTGGTTCACCCCGGCGGCAAGGTCGCTGCCTGTGAAGACCTTTACGTTGATAACCTTACCCCATTCACCGTGCGGCACTCGCAGAGAGGTATCTTTCACTTCCCTGGCTTTTTCACCGAAGATAGCTCTCAGCAGTTTTTCTTCGGCTGACAGCTCGGCTTCGCCTTTCGGAGTGATTTTCCCGACCAGTATATCATCGGGGCCAACGGCAGCTCCGATTCTGATAATCCCGCTTTCATCCAGCTCCCGCAGGCTTTCCTCACCCACGTTTGGTACATCTCTGGTGATTTCTTCGGGACCTAACTTCGTGTCCCTGGCTTCTACCTCATGTTTCTCAATATGTATTGAAGTAAATACATCGTTTTCAACCAGACGGCTGCTGACGATGATGGCGTCCTCGAAATTGTAGCCTTCCCAGCTCATAAAGGCGCAGAGCACGTTTTGCCCCAAAGCAAGCTCCCCATTTTCCATCGAAGAGCTGTCAACCAGCACCTGTCCTTTCTTCACCCTTTCACCCTTGAATACGAGCGGACGCTGGTTGGTGCAGGTTCCCTGATTTGTACGGACAAACTTCATTAGCTGATATACATCCACGCTACCGTCATCCGTGGTGACTTCAATCTGCGAACTTGTAGCAGAAGATACTATGCCGGCATTACGGGCAATCAGTACCTGTCCGCTGTTTTCGGCGGCTTCCGCTTCCATACCAGTAGCTATCAACGGCGCCTCCGGTGAAAGCAGCGGTACCGCCTGGCGTTGCATATTGGAACCCATCAAGGCACGGTTTGCATCATCATGCTCGAGGAAAGGTATCAAAGAGGCGGCTACACTGAATATCTGCTTCGGAGATACGTCCATGTACTCAATCTCGTCGGGCGATTCACGCACGTAATTACCGCTGAGTCTGGCTTCAACCTTCTCATCAACGAACTGACTTTTATCGTCGAGCCGGGCGCTAGCCTGGGCGACGGTATACCTGTCTTCCTCGTCCGCCGGAAGGTAGACAACCTCATCGGACACGAACGGCACCACCTTTACCGTTATCGGGGCAAGTTTGGCTATTTTCTCGATATGCTTCTGGTTTATAACAGCCCCGGTTTTCACTATCACGGTGCCTTTTTTGTCTTTAACACCCTCCCTGACCACTCTGCCTTCCAGCCTGTCGTAGTCCTCGCTTACCTCGGAAACAACCTTCCGGTAAGGAGTCTCTATAAAACCATACCGGTTTATACGACCGTAAGTAGCCAGAGAACCGATTAGACCGATGTTAGGTCCCTCCGGCGTCTCGATAGGACATATTCTTCCGTAGTGGGAATAGTGGACATCGCGTACCTCGAAGCCGGCGCGGTCACGGGACAAGCCGCCGGGGCCCATCGCCGAAAGCCGACGCTTGTGAGTAAGCTCAGCCAGGGGATTGGTCTGGTCCATAAACTGTGATAGCTGAGAACTGCCGAAGAACTCCCTTATAGCCGCTACCACCGGCCGGATATTTACCAGAGCGCTGGGAGTAGCCGACTCGGTAGGAATCGTACTCATACGCTCTTTGGCTACTCTCTCCAGTCGTACCAGTCCGATGCGGAACTGGTTTTGAATCAGTTCGCCTACGGTACGTACCCGGCGGTTGCCCAAGTGGTCGATATCATCGGCTGAGTCGGTTCCTATATTGACCATCATCACATGGCGTATTATTTCAACGATATCTTCCTTAGTCAAAGCTCGCTGGTCTTCCGGAATATCCAGGCTTAATCTTTTATTAAGCTTATAACGCCCCACGGAGCCCAGGTCATAATGCAGCGGATTGAAGAACATATTCTCAATCAGTCTTCTGGCATTTTCGATGTTGGGCGGGTCTCCGGGACGCATCTTTCTGTAGATGCTCATCACAGCCTCGGACCTGTCCCTTACCAGAGGCTCACGCTCCATGGTTACGGTTACGAACCGATATTCAGGAGAATCGTCACCTTTGGAGTATAATTCCATCAACTCTTCGTCGCTGCTGTAGCCGATGGCGCGTAGCAGTGTGGTTGCCGGGATTTTGCGTTTGCCGTTTATCTTGACCGAAATCACGCCCTGGTTATTCGTCTCGAACTCCAGCCAGGCGCCGTGACCGGGGACAAGCTTGGCATTGCATAACCTGTGACCGCTGGCGGGGTCTTCTCCGGCAACAAAATAGACTCCGGGGGAGCGGAGAAGCTGGCTGACCACCACCCTCTCGGCACCGCCGGTGATAAAGGTGCCTTTTGTAGTCATCAGGGGAATATCTCCGAAAAAAAGGTCCTGCTCTTTTATTTCCCCCGTCCCTTTTACCAGCAACCTTGTTTTGATATAGAGCGGGGCTGAATAGCTCAGGTCACGCTGAACACATTCCTGTTCCGAGTTTCGCGGTTCGCGGAACTCATAACCTATGAAACTTATCTCCTGTCTGTTACCGGTGAAATCTTTTATAGGCGATATTTCTTCCAGTAACTGCTTGAGTCCTTTTTCCTGGAACCAGCGGAACGAGTCTAGCTGTATCTGGATTAGATTGGGGACCTGTAATATCTCGGGTAACTTGGCGTAAGATTTCCTGGAAACGGTGGGTAATTCTTTCTCAGCGTCTTTTGGCGGAACAAAAACCATGCGTAGAACAACTCCTTTGAATAGGATTTACAAAATTCCGGTCAATAGCAATAATAACCCTAAAAATGGACACAGTGAGATAAACGTGTGTAAAGAGGATTCAAAATAAGGAATGCGAAATTCTTAGAAGGCATATTACCGCAAGCTAATGCTACCATCTGTCTATATTTTTGTCAATACTTTTTTGAAGAAATTTTATAAATATGCTTATTTGATATTTATCCCGTATTTTTGTCCCATAGCTCTTTTACTTTTACTTTTAGTTTATCGATACCGCCGTCGTTATAAATCACCTCATCGGCGTGTTTAATCCGCTCTTCCGACGGTGTCTGGGAACGAATACGCGCCAGTATCTCTTCCTCACTCAAACCTCGTTCCTTGGTGAGACGGTTTACTACCGTATCTTCGGAAGCAACCGTCACCCACACCACATCAGCCAGATGGTCCCAACCTGCCTCAAATAAAAGGATAACCTCGAGCACTACCGCCTCTACTCCCTGCTCGTGGTATTCCTCCAGCCGCGATTTCACCAGTTCGTAAGCCCGCGGATGAATAATCTTATTCAGCTTCGACAGAGCTTGGGGATTATTGAACACTATCTCCCCCAGCTTTTTACGGTCGATTTCATCGGTAGATGAGAGAATCTCTTCCCCGAAAGCCTCCACCACGTCTTTCCAGCCTTCCGTACCGGGATTGTATACCTCGTTGGCGACTTTATCGGCATCAATAACCTTCGCACCCAGCTCGGTAAGGTACTCCGCAATGGTGCTTTTACCGCTACCTATACCACCGGTAAGACCTATTACTCTCATATCAATCTCCCTTCCCGCTTATCTGCCGAGCCATCCCTGCCCTTTTATCAGACCCCGCACGTAAGCCGCCTGACCCAGGTGCTGCAGACCGTCATTGATAACACCGGTAATCCTCCTGAGAACGGGACTGGCGCTGTCAAAGGTAGGACTGTAGGATTCTCTGTCCAGCTCCGCTTCCGACAGGTCATTTTCTATGTAGTGCCTTATCCGCTCCAGAATAGCACAGTGATATTCAATTATCGTTTTGGAGTCCGGCGCGCCCTGAAGGCCGCCATCTCTTCCGTGGTGTGACCTACACCTGTTTCCGCCGGGTCTGTATCCCGACCGAACTTAATGTACCAGCCATCAACCGTCCATAACTGCTCTTTCTCTATTAATTCCGACATGTTTCTGTCATGACTCCGCGTCAGGTGCCAGGTCAGCCAGCCGATTGTGTTAGCGCCGGGCGACGGCTGCCGGTTCAGCTCCTCAGTAGTAAGTCCATCGAGCACCTGCTCAAGCTGCTCCGCTATTCGGTTGAATATATCCATAACCAGACGGTGCCATGTCATAATTACCTCTCCTTCATAACCCTGATTAAGCACTGCCTGTTATTTCTCATTATTTTCGTATTCTCGCCTGCTGATGGCAAGGTCGTAGTAAAACCGGGCTTTCTTCCCGGACGGTTGCTCTATCTTATCATCAATACGGTACCCATTCTTTTCAAAAGCCCTGAGACTGCGCGGATTATAATCCGCAATATCGCAGCCGAAAATCATGTCCGCCTTTTCGGCCTCGAAGCCAAAACGGGTCAGGATGCCGATAACCTCGGTGCCGATGCCCTGTCCCCAGAGCCCTTTTTCTCCTATCATGATATCGATTCTACGGCAGTCCATGTCAGGATATTTATTCAGAATTCTTTCAAGGTTCATCTGTTGCAGCCAGCACTCCCCAGCCGGAGACCTGCCGACTTCCATGATAAAACAAAAGGCAGCCTGCGACACTCCCCGGTAGATTTGCCGGACTCGCTCCAGGCTTTGTGTATTATCATCTTCCGCTGACACATAATAAAGTACATCAGGGTCGTTATTCCATCTGAGAAGTATATCCCAGTCATCCTCGGTCATAGGTCGAAGCAATACTTTTCCGCCTCGAAGTCTTACGGTGTGCTCCCGTATTTTCATATCTCCCTTGCCAGTACCAATCCCCATACCGATGCAACTCCGGATTCCTTCAGTGCAGCGGCGCAGGCATCGAGAGTAGCCCCTGATGTAGCGACATCGTCAACAAGAATCACCTGCCTGCCCTTCAACCTTTCATTGAGACAACCGAATGCACCGGATACATTGATCTTTCTTTCTTCCACGGTTGCAGTCCTCGTCTGAGGAGGAGTGTTCTCTTGCCGGATAAGACAGTTATTCTCGACAGGCAGGTTACACAGTTTACCCAGTTCCTTTGCCAGCAGCCCGGACTGGTTATAACCGCGCTCCCTTATTCGTTTCCGGTGCAGGGGTACGGGTACGAGTACGTCTCCGGGTAACGGGTTGGCAACCAGATAATCATTTAGCATCCGGGCAAGATACGCCGCCAGCGCCCTGAGGTTCCGGTACTTTAGCTGGTATACGGCCTGACGCATCACTCCTTCAAAACGGAATGGAGAACGTATACCGTCTATCTCCGCCCGCCAGCCAACACACCCCGGGCATAACACGCCACTTAGCTGGGGTTTCCCGCACAGGGGACACAGCGGGGGCAGAATCATAGCCAGTGAATGCCGGCAGGAAGTGCAGATAAAAGCCCCTTCTTTTCCACACCCGATACACCACTTGGGAAAAAGAAGATTAAGTGCTATTTCCCCGAGTCTGGATACTTGAGGAAGCACGCTCATCACCCGTTATTTCAATGTTCTATAGATAGGTAAAAAGAAAGCCTACCGTGAGCGGGCATTGTGTAATGCTCCGCTCATAATGGGTTCATCTATATAGACGTCGCCATTCCTGATTTTCAGGTTATAGCCGCAATCAGGATTGGTGCAGACCCATGCTTTGTAATAAATATTCGCCCCCTGGCTGCCGAAATCGGACAGCGGCACCAGGTCTCCAGTCTTGCATCTCTGACATTTAGGAAAACTTACTTGTTCCACGAGGGCCTCCTCCCAACCAGTTAAAATTTTTTTACAGTATACACTAAGTTCTAGGGGTTTACAAGAGATTTTTTAAGCCTGACCGAACCAATACGTGTATATATCGCGCCCTGTCTTGTCAACTGGCTCTTCATCAGGCATATCGTATCCACATTGATAACCCCGGCGTCGAATTCGGTTTCGGTTATCAGCCTGCCGAGCCGCTGCCGTTCATCAGGCGTCGCCTGATTGCGTAGACGGGCGAGGGTCAGATGGGGAGTGAACTTCCGTGTCTCGCTGTCAAACCCCAGTATTTCCAGTCCGGTATCGATATTCTGCTGAAGCCTGCCCAGCGTTTCCAGTTCCCCGACCAGTCCCACCCAGGCAACCTGCACCCGTCTCGGATTGGGGAAAACCCCAAGTCTTTCAACTTTCAGTTGAAAAGGAGCTATATCTCCAGCGGCTTCCTCTATCGCCGTGATTACCTCCCTCGTCCTGTCAGCCGCTATATCGCCAAGAAATTTCAGAGTCAGGTGGATGCTATTCGGGTCGACCCACCTGGCCGTTGCCGGACTTGCCGATTTTAACCGGGTCTCAATCTGTTTAAGCTCCAGCTTTATCTCGTCGGGAAGCTCGATGGCAATAAATACGCGAATCTGTTCCATAGCTACATCTTATATAGTTTTACTTGTTATTAATCGATTTTGGATAGTATGGTCAACTCAACACAAGCGAAATTAATCGTTTCTACATTTTTCAGATACCCAACAGCTTACGGGCATTGTCCGCTAGAATCCTGTCCCTGGTTTCCCCGGGTAATTCCAGAGAGTTTATTTCATTGAGCAGCCGGCTCTGAGGAAGTAAAGGATAATCGCTACCGAAAATTATCTTCTCCTCGCCGACAAGCTGTATAACCTGGCGGTATATATCAGGACTGTACAGGAACGGTGAAGCAGCCGTATCGAAATATACGTTATCCATCGCCTGTTTTACTTCAGGCATCAGGACGTAAAAAGGCAGCCCGCCTCCCCAGTGTGCACAGACCACTTTCAAATCGGGGTAATTTTTCAGGAAAGGGTAGAGAATTTCCGGGGTAACAGCCCCTTTGCCCTGATATTCATGGCCAACCGGCTCAGAGGAATGTACGGATAATATCAGCCTGTGCTTCACCAGCAGTTCTACAAACGGGTCCATCAGTTCCCTGTCCGCCATATCCAGTAGCTGTATGTCCGGCCTCATCTCACCGACTCCCCTTATCCTGCCTTTTACGCACCGCTCTATCTCGTTCAGCGAGGCATCGAGCGAGCGGGGCTGTACGGTACAGAACCCCACCAGACGCTGCGGGTATCTGGCAATCGACTCCATGATATAATCGTTGGTCTCAACGCATAGCTCATGGGTCGTCCAGCCGATGTTCTGGACTATGGAAATATCCACGCCGTCCCGGTCCATGCTCTCTATCAGTTCATCCGCGGTTACAAGCTTCGCCTTCTCCTGAGAGTACAGGATAGCGAAACACGGGTCGGCGTCTATATATTTACTACGGTTCTTCTTGACCCGAGGAGGAAATATATGGGTATGAAAATCAATAATCACCGACATATTATAGCGGAACGTTTTATCTCGCTTCAAGCGAAGGTATAATAATATAAAAAATATAGCAAATTAAAGCCCTGTGGAGATTTTACGAGTAAATTGAATTTAATTAGCTCTTAGCTGCTGTAGTTAGCTGTAAATAGATATTTGTAGTGTTGCGGTATGAGGCTGGCTGCGTTATTATTATAGATAGTTAGCAATCTAACGCTTAGAGTGCTAATATAATTAATCCGCCGCAGGCGGATTGATTAATTTTTTTATCTCAGGAAGGAGGGATAGAATGGCGGCTAAATCGGTTAAACTTGAACCTTTGGCTGACAGATTGGTGGTGAAACCTATCGAGAGAGAAGAGGTAACTAAGGGAGGAATCGTTCTGCCGGATACAGCCAAGGAGAAACCCCAGGAAGGTGAGGTCCTGGCTGTCGGTCCCGGAAGAATGTCCGATGACGGCAAACGGATACCAATGGATGTTGTTAAAGGTGATATAGTTGTCTACGCCAAATACGGAGGCACCGAAATCAAAGTCGAAGATGACGAGCTAATGATCCTGCGCGAGAGCGATATTCTCGCCAAGAAACCAAAGAAATAAATCATGAAATATGAGGAGGATGTATAATGGCAAAACAGATTGTATTCGATGAAGAAGTTAGACACTCCCTGAAGAGAGGGATAGATACCTTGGCTGACGCGGTAAAATGGACCCTCGGTCCCAAAGGACGCCCGGTCGCTCTGGACAAGAGATGGGGCGCACCGTCGGTAATCGATGACGGCGTCACCATCGCCAAAGAAATCGAACTCCCCGACCCTTTCGAGAACATGGGAGTACAGCTGGTCAAAGAGGCTGCCAGTAAGACCAACGACGCCTGTGGTGACGGCACGACCACTTCCACTATCCTTGCCCACGCAATTATCACCCAGGGCTTCAAGAACGTGGCTGCCGGCGCCGAGCCTCTATCCTTGAAGAGGGGAATCGAGAAAGCCACCGAGGCTATTATCAATGAACTAAAAAGGGTATCGACCGAGGTAAAGGGCAAGGAACAGATTGCCCAGGTCGCCAATATTACCGCCAAAGACAAGAAAATCGGTGACCTTATTGCCGAGGTTATGGAGAAGGTAGGCAAGGATGGAGTTATTACCGTTGAGGAGTCCAAGGGACTCGAGTATGAGACCGAGTTTGTAGAAGGTATGCAGTTCGACAGGGGCTATATCAGCGCCTATTTCGTTACCAACACCGAAAAGATGGTGTGTGAATTGGATGACCCCTACATTCTTTTAACCGACAAGAAAATCTCCGCCATTTCCGATTTATTGCCCGCCCTGGAGAAAATCCTGCAGGTAACCAAGAATCTCCTTATCGTCACCGAAGACATCGACGGCGAAGCTCTGGCTACACTGGTAGTCAACAAGCTGCGGGGCACCCTCAATGTCCTGGCGGTAAAAGCTCCCGGCTTCGGTGACCGCCGCAAAGCAATGCTTGAAGATATGGCTATCCTTACCGGTGGTGTCGTGATTTCTGAGGACATAGGCCGCAAGCTCGACTCTGTCACAGTGGAAGACCTGGGTCGTGCCCGCCGTGTAACTTCGGACAAGGATAATACCACCGTTGTCGAGGGCAAAGGAGATGAAGCTGCAATCACGGCAAGAATCAAGCAAATCAAAGCCCAGATAGAAGAGACCACCTCTGATTTCGACCGCGAGAAGCTTCAGGAGAGACAGGCTAAGCTGGTCGGCGGCGTGGCTGTAATCAAGGTCGGCGCGGCTACCGAGACCGAGCTCAAGGAAAGAAAGCACCGGGTTGAGGATGCGCTTTCGGCAACACGCGCCGCGGTAGAAGAAGGAATTCTTCCCGGTGGCGGCACTGCCCTGCTTAACGCCTTACCGGCTCTTGATAAACTGGAGGTAACCAGCGACGAAGCTGTCGGTGTCGATACCGTTAAGAAAGCTGTTGAAGAGCCTATCCGCTGGATTGCAGAGAATGCCGGAAAGGACGGCTCTGTAGTTATCGATGCGGTCAAGAAAAGCCCGGCCGGAAACGGCTACGACGCTGAAACCGATGAATTCGGTAATATGGTTGAAAAGGGTATTATCGACCCTACAAAAGTAGTCAGGTCAGCCCTTCAGAATGCCGCCAGTATTGCCGCTATGGTACTCATTACCCAATCCCTGGTCACGGATATACCTGAGAAGGAGAAAGCACCGGCAATGCCTGCCGGCGGTGGAATGGACTACGGTATGTAAGAACCGTATCTGGTTATAATAGTAATTGAGCACCGGACAGCCGCCCCGATAAACCGGGGCGGCTATATTTATGTAAAGGTTGAATTGACTGCGTCTGTTTCTGCTTGGAATCGGTCGATTGGCTAAAGATTCATCCCTGTAGCTTCAGCAGTCCACCAAGTGATTCTTCGTCTTCGACGGGTCCGACCACTGCCAGACGTAGATCATCACTCTTAATCAGTTTATTTGCCGTTTCCTGCAACTGAGAGGTATCCAGCTTATCAACTATCGCCACTACCTGTTCTACGGTAAGGATATCGCCGGTAAGGATTTCCTGTCCCCCCGTCCAGCCGGCGACGCTGCTCGTATCCTCCATGCGAAGCAGCAGACGTCCCTTGGCAAACTCTTTCGCCTTTGACAGCTCGGACTCGGGCACCTGTTCTTTGAGTCTGGACAGCTCATTCAGTATAGCCTCGATGGCTACAGACAGGTTCCCGGTTTCAACGCCGGCGTATATGGTCAGAGCCCCGGTATCCAGCAGGTGGTCTACAAAGCTGTGGACACTGTATGCCAGCCCCAGCCTGTCCCTGATTTCCGTAAACAGACGGCTACTCATTCCCTCGCCGAACAGCACGTTAAGAATATCCATGGAAAAGCGTTCCGGATGGAGAATCGGTACTCCGGGTAATGCCAGGCACAGGTGGACCTGTTCCGTATCCCGTTTCTCGACCAGTAACCTCGGATTGGACTTTTCCTCATAGGACTCGTACCCGGGAGGGTCGTTATTTCCCTTCCAGCCGGCGGTAGCCGCACTCACCGCTTCTACCGCTTCTTCATGCTGGATATTACCGGCAATAGCAACGACCGTTTTCTCGGGCAGGTAATGATTTCCAAGATAATCGAGCATCATATCCCTTGAGATACCCGCCATGGATTCCTTGGTGCCGGCGATATCACGTCCCAGGGGATGTCCGGACCACAGTAACTCATCGATAAGAAGATGGACCTGCTGGGAAGGAGAGTCCTTGGTCATATTTATCTCCTCGATGATAACGCTCCGTTCCCGCTCAATCTCGGTGGGGTCGAAATTCGAATGCAGCAGCATATCCACCAGCACCTCTAAGGCAAGGCTGAAATGCGGCTGAGCTACCCTTGCCCAGTAAATAGTGGACTCCTTATCGGTACCTCCGTTAAGCGCCCCACCGACTCCTTCTATTGCTTCGGATATCTCTTTAGAGGTCGCCCTTTTAGAGTTCCCTTTGAAAAGCAGGTGCTCGATAAAATGCGATATCCCTGCCTGGTCGTCGCTCTCGTACCTGGAGCCTACCCCAATAAAGAAGTAGATAGAAACGGAGCGGGTATGAGGCATTGTAGTGGTAACCACTCTCAGCCCGTTATCAAGTACCGTCTTCTGATGCAACTCACTACCTTCCCGCTGTATTCATGATATATTCTAAACGTTATCACCAACCCAGGTCAATTAAGACTTTCTGGCATAACCACCAGTTGACGAATATTTTTAGATAAGCTAAAGTTAAAATGTTCTTCGTGCCGAAGTGGCGGAATGGCAGACGCGCTACGTTCAGGGCGTAGTGTCCGCAAGGGCGTGAGAGTTCAAATCTCTCCTTCGGCACCACACCCGGTAACAGGCGCTTGTAGCTCAGCTGGATAGAGCGCAGCCCTGCGGAGGCTGAGGTCGTGGGTTCGAACCCCGCCAAGCGCGCCACTAACGGGCGGTTAGCTCAGTTGGTCAGAGCACCTGCTTTACACGCAGGGGGTCAGAGGTTCAAGTCCTCTACCGCCCACCATAGAGGCTAGAGGTATTTCCTAGACCTGATGTTTGTTGTAAAATACATAGGTGGTTGAGTATAATTAGACCACCTGATTGTATAAAACAGGGCGGGTCCGCAAAATGAAAAATGGTTGTATCCATAAGGTCACAAGCACCCATCAGCACGTCAGTTAAATCACTCGTCAAAGGTTTCGCCCTAACCCAACGCACCGACTGCAAAAGTCCCCGTACCATTGAGTATTATGAAAGTAATCTCAGACGTTTTCTGTGGTATGCTGAACAACAAGATTGACCTGACGATATCCGTATGATTACCGAATGGTACATCAGGGAATTTTTAGCCTATACTGGAGAAGAAGGTAATAGATGGGGACTCACAGGAAACGGTTCAGAGTCCAGCCGGCCAAAAGCCACCTACTGCACAGTTCACCACTATTACTGCGTACTCAAGGCTTTCTTCAACTGGTGTGTAAGAGAAGGTTTCATTTCTGAAAGCCCATTAGCAAAAATCAAGCTGAAAAATCCTAGATTAAACGTAGTCCAACCCTATTCTAACCAGGATATATTGAAGCTAATAGAAGTATGTGACTATGACCGCAAGAATAATGCCCAGCTACTCGGCAGTCGTAATAAGGCAATTATTCTAATGTTTCTAGATACAGGGTTAAGAGCCAGTGAACTGGCGAATATCAAGCTTGACGAAATAGATTCAGAGCGTGGCTGGATTAAGGTCAAGGGCAAAGGTGCAAAAGAGAGGGTTGTCAGAATAGGAGCAACGGCGCAAAAAGCTCTCTGGCGATACCTTGTATATCGTGAGAAGAGTAAATGCGAAGAGCTATGGATAACTGAAGAGGGCAAGCCCATGAAAGTGGGCGGTATCCAGATAATGCTGATGAGGTTGAAAGAACGTGCTGGAGTGACGGCTAAAGGTAATTGCCACAAATTCCGACACACCTTTGCGCTAAATTTCTTGAGAAAAGACAGGAATCCTTTCAACTTGCAATATCTACTTGGGCATTCGGACTTGAGAATGGTAAAGCATTATGTGTCCACGCTGGGAATGGAAGATGCCCTGAAAGCGCATGAAGGCGCCAGCCCGGCGGATATGCTAAATATTAGGTGAGAGCTATGCCGAAATTGACCATACCGGAAAGAACATACGGTAAAGCCATCGGATGCCTTATCGATCTTTACAAAAAGGAACCGGGTTTTATTGAAGAATTGCAAAAGATAAGAAGTGTCTACAAATCAGATGTTATTAAGTGGCTCGACTCTTCAGTACCCCAATGGCGGCGATTGCAAGCAGAGCTTATACAAGCAAGGGGCAGACAGGATGATTCGGCCAAACTTTCAGACTTTAATACCAAATTAGCAAAGAGGTTTTCAAATGGTGTTAGACGCTTTTACGGGGGGTGGAACGTTACGAGCGAGTTGATTGACTACGAAAAAGAACTCCATGATCTTGCTTATAGATGGCATTTAAAAGCAAAGTGGTCGGGCGTTGTTCTAATCCTGAGCCATATAAATGATGTTGCCGGTATTATGTCGGAAGGAGATGAAGCAACAATAATGATGCCTGTTGAAGTCATTGAGCCTATGCTTGATAAACCACCATTGCCTCCCTTGAGGTATGAGGTAGTAGCTTATGAACTTCTGTATCGTGACCAGAGGGAAATAATACAAGAGTTCACTAGAAGACTTTCCGACTATGCGAAAAGAATAAAGTCTTTAGGGTGGAAGGAATTTCCCAGTGCAATAGAGAGACATGCTTTATGGTGGTTTGAGCACTATGTTCATAAGAAAGAATATACAGAAATTGCGAGCGAGTGTAATCCCATGGTTGAGGCAGAGGGTATTAAGAGAGCAGTATTTGATTTCAGGAAGCTTCTAGGTATGAAGATAAAATAGGAGAGGTTGTATTTTGTAAATAATTTCAAATAACACATATCTTTTAGACAGAAGGCGGTATCCTAATTTTGGGGATACCGCCTTTCTATATTGGAGATATATGTCGATCACGGTAGCCGAAGCTGGCAAAAGAGGTGGCCTTAGCGTACTAAGAAAACATGGTCGGGAGTTTTATGCTCAGATTGGGCGAAAAGGGCAAAAGAGTATGAGACGTAGATATCCGAACATGGCTAGAGAGTGGGGTAAGCTTGGGGGACGACCAAAGAAACAAAGCCTTGACGACATGGGGAGGTGAGCAAATTTTAGAATAAAGGGAGGAACGGACCCGCCCAATTATTCATGTTCACTTCCCCTCCAGCATTATAGCACCCCCGAAACACAAAATCTTTCTTTTATCTAAAGATCTAATGAAAGCTTACATTGAACCAGACGAAGTAGTCCTGGTGGAGAAGGCAACAACTAACTTGAGAGACAAGTTGTTGATTCGTCTACTATTCCACACAGGTTGTCGGGTCAGTGAAGTTCTGGGTCTGGTAGTTGAAAACGTGGACTTCAAAGATGGCACAGTCACCATTCAACATTTGAAAGCCCGCCTTAAAATGTCCTGCAGCAGTTGCGGACAACACCTCGGTAGAAGCCATACCTTCTGCCCAAAGTGCGGCGGTAAGATTGAGAAAACTCGAATCGAGCAGCAGGAACACCGACGCCAAAGAGTCTTACCAGTTGACCGCAATACTTTGAAGATGCTCAAAGAATACATTGAGCGCGGTGGTCCGGTTCTTCGAGATGGCAAGAGGTTGATTTTTGGTATTAACAGACATAGGGCGTGGCAGATTGTCAAAGAGTGCGCTGAAAAGGCAAAGCTGCCAAGATTAGTGAACCCCGAAACGGGAAGAATACATAATGTTTCACCGCATAAACTAAGGGACGGCTTTGCTGTAATGGCTATGAAACACGATGACTCGGGAGACGGGCTTAGACTTCTGCAGGAACACCTGGGTCATCAAAACTTTAATACAACGGCCAAATACCGGAAGGTGTCGGGCAGCGAGCATTTCGACTGGTACGCAAGGTTATGGCAAAAGGGTGTCAACAAGGAATCTGTCAACAGGTAACTCGTCAACAAAAGGTCTATCAAGAAGTAGAATCTTGATTTACTTCGGATAAGAAAATGACTGAGCTATTAAAACCGGTTAGAGGTGGTTTCCTCCGTCCCTTTGGCTGCGGCCAGTTTGTCAGGGGTTTCTTATTGGGTAGTGGCCCCTACGGTTCAGCAAGGATAGATCCTGACGTTGGTGCGCCTCAAGCTGATATTTTCCACCACTACAAGATGGCACTGATGAGAGCTACGGCATTGGATAGGGCGACGAGAGCAGAAGAAAAGCAAGCCAGGAAGGCGAAGCGCCCCATCAATCCCGACAATATCGATAAACTGGCGGAAAAGTATCTGGCCCGAATGCCCTATAAGGCCCAGGGCTGTCGCTTTCACAGTTTTGTGGTCTACTTTTCAACTCTCCAGAGATTGCGCTGGGTAGTAGCTACCGGGAAAGAAGAGCCGTCAACTTTTCAGGGGCATTACCCGGAAGGTCAACCACGTAAGTACTTTCGATTAACCAAGACGGGGCGACAGGCCAGCGACACAGATTGGGCCAACCCACATAGGGCACTTTATGGTTAAGTGCAAATCAAAGGGTCAATTTGAAGAAAAAGATACACAGAAATACTTTTGATAAACAAGGGGGTATATCATGGCAGCAAGAGAAAACCGAGATTCCCGCGACGACGAAATAGCTTATATCTTGGACGATCAAGACCTGCCGAGATATGTCGGCAAAGGTTTAGGTGACATGCGTTATGAAGATGCTGTCGATTTGTCGATACTTAAAAGGAAAGCCAGGGGCTTACCAGCAGATCTGGAGTCCATTTCTCTGGTTGCGCCTCCTCCCCAAAAACCGAAAAGGAGTGGTAAATCTCCTTATATTCCCCGGGCGAGTAAGAATAATCCGTACTTTTGTACCTACTGTGGCTACCAATCAACACGCCGTGGCAACATGAAAGATCACCTGGAGAAGGTTCACGATGACTCAACCACCGAACCATTCCAGACCCATTAGGAAAGGCCTCGTTGAGACATTAAAACGCTGAAAAGGTCTTTGAATGATAAGACCCGAATCAAGGCCGCCGCCAATCATTGGACTAACCTCTATCCGCCTCGTCTGTTAACACCCGCAGCTTACCATTCATCACTCCACTCACACCCCTTCAGCATGCCTTTTCATCAATAAGAGCATCCCCTTCGTGCCCCTCGACTGGTTGCTACAGGCAGTGTTGTCACTTCGTGTTGTCACTTCGTGTTGTCACTTCGTGTTGTCACACATAGATTAGTTACTAATAGTAACTTCTATGCGACCTGCCAACTCACTCCTCACTGTTAATGCCTTCCCCTACGCCTCACTACCCTTCAGGACGCCTGAAGTTCCCTAACGGTGCTGCGGAATATGCCAACAGCTTTTTATGGCAGACAGCTTTCCTGAGAGCAAATCATGTAAATATAGGTTCATTCTGAAATATCACTTTTGTTCCAATTGTTCAATAATGTCAATACCACATGACAATTTTTAGCTTTGAAAACTGAAGCTGGAAAAAAGCACCTTAAAAATTGAATAATGAAGCTCTGAACTGAACGCTTGCTCTCTTGGGAAAGGGGGTTAAGTATGAGTTCAAGCGTAATCGCTCCAGCAGCACCAGACGGCGGTAACGGCAAGCCTCAAGGTCATTGTAGCCGATGTCATCGGGTCTGGACACTAAAAACAGGGCAGGGCGTTTGTCAGTGGTGCGGTCATCTGGCAATATGCCAGTCATCACCAACAAAGCCCCGCCACATCAAGTCTAGCCGAAGCCGAAAGCAAAGGCAAGCCGACCATAACGGCAACGGCTATGACCAGCTAGAAGGTGAATGGTTAGCCTACTATAATGTAGCCTCACGCTTTACCGACAGGGTGAAGGTTGAGGACAAAGAGGACATACTCCACACGATAATGGCTACCCTTGCCGATGTAGAGCGTAACAACGGACACAAGCCCTTCACCGAAGCCG
>CAZCMK010000023.1:0-28794 GCA_964499775.1 uncultured Dehalococcoidales bacterium
TGCTGGTCGACCATCTCGGCGAAGTCATCCGTGGAATAGCCCATAAGAACCGCATCGGTTAGAAGCTCTTTCAATCGTGCCTTTAGGTTCACTTCTGCTTCTTCCGGGGGCGTGGAAGTCTGGAGACTGGAGACTCTTGCCCGTCTGCCAAGACGGAGAATGATAACATCTTGGTCGCGGAGTTTCAGGTAAGCCCTGCGTACCGTATGCATGTTAATACCCAGACTCTCGGAGAGGTCTCTTACGGAAGGTAGTTCGTCGCCTGGCTGGAGTACACCCATACCTACCTGCTCCCGTACCTGGCTGACAAGCTGTTGATATATCGGACGACTGTCCTTTTCGTCTATAGAAAGTATCATCGTTATTATAGACTCTGCTTTTAGTGTAATATTTAATCACCGCGGAGTTTCGGGGAGTTGAGCCAGAAGCCGGCAAGCCTCATCTCACCGTTTTCTTCCTGAAAAAAAGCTCTTACCTCTACGGGGATAGTCTCCTCCGTGAATTCCGCGTAATAATAGGCTACCAGAAAGCCCGTTTCCTCCTGGATTTTACCGAAGGTTTTACTGTTATTTATATACGTCCCTATCAGGTTTGTTACCTGTTCATGACCGCTGCGGAATATTTCTTCCGTCATCTGGTTCTTGCCTTCTTCTATAAAGAGGCTGGCATGGGTTTTATGGTCGCCCTGACTCAGGCTGGTAAGGGCTGCTTCAACGATAGACCCGGCATAGTCGGGTTCAACGGTCTCATCCATTGTCGTGTCAGGTGTGTACGGTACGGCGGTCTCTTCTGTTTTTGAGCCGCAACCTCCGGTTACCATAAGCCCGCACAGTGTTATCATCAGCATAAATACTAAAAATTTCTTCATATCAATTCCTCTCTGTTATATAATAAGCATAACAATTATAACAATTATAACAGTCTTTGTCAAGAGTTGATAGGTGGGGGTTCTACTTAATCTTAGTTGGTAAAAAAACAATGTCATTCCCGCCCGCCTCAGGCGGGCGGGAATCTATCTCATCGATGCAATAGACCCCTGCTTTCGCAGGGGTGACAACAACCAAGATTGAGCAATAAGCAGGTGGGAAAGTATAAAAGGGAGAGGGGGCTTTAGCCCCCTCTCGGATGCGAGTGTTATAAAAACGATTCTACTTGGATACGTCAGCCATTTCTTCCTTTGACAGGTCGAATATGGCTCCCGTTGATGGCGCCGGCTCATTGTAGAAGAATTCAGGTAAGATATCATCCTCGATCGTGAAACCGGCCGCTTTGTTAAAGGCTCGCTCCAGCTTTAATGTCTCTGCGCCGATTTGACTTATCTTGGCTGCGTCCCATTCGCCGCCGAAGGCTCCTGCCATTAAGTCCGGCATTATCGTGGGGTTGGACATTGTACCCATGTATGCGTACATGCACATTATATTGTCGCAGGTCGCCATGTTGGTCTGCATATTGGCTCCCATCATGAGACGGAACTGCTTCGGCATCATATCTGAATTGGGCATCATCATAACACCGGCAGTGTGGTCGGCGCCCATCGGTGAGGTTGAATAGGTGATGCCGACGATCTGCGTGTTTCTCGGATCGTAACCCGAAAGGGATTGTCCTTTCACCGTTGGTACTCGTTTCACACCGAGCGCTTTACCGACTGCTTCTGTCCCCTGTCCCATGAGTTTTCCGAATTCGGTGCCGTCCACCATTTCCTGGACAAGGGCAATAGCTGCTTTTTTATCACCCCAGGGGATTTTACCCGCTTCCATGCATACCCCGATAGTGGCGCCGGTCTCGATAGTGTCGATACCCAGGTCATCGCACATCCTGTCTATTTTAGCAATCGCGTCGAGGTCATCGATATCGCAGTTGGCGCCGCACATGGCGACTGTTTCGTACTCGAGCCCGCCGGTCAGATACTCGCCTTTACTATCATTGTAGATATTGCTGCACCTGACCACGCAGCCGGGCTGGCAGGGAAGCTGGTTCTTGCCACCGTTCTTTTCGAGTTTCTTAAGGAAGGCGGCTCCGTTTACTTTATTCAGTGATTTGATATCGAATATCTCGCCGCTGAAATTATGAACCGGCGTCAGGGCCATTGGTGATACCATGTCAATAACGCTGATTGTTCCAACGGTCGTTGTAGCGGATGGGTGTGCGGTCAAGCCTTCAACCAGGATCTTCCTGGCGGCATCGAATTTCTCCTTGTCGGCATAATTGAAAGAAGCTCTGCTGGTAGGTTCATCTATAACCACGGCTTTAATCTTCTTGGCTCCCATCAGAGCTCCCATGCCGCCTCTGGCGGCAGCACGGTTGGGATGTCCTGTCGAAGCATCGGTGACCTGTAATGAACAGTTCCGGTATCCGCGTTCTCCGGCAAGCCCGATAGAGGCGACGGCGATTTTCTTACCGTACTTTCCCTTTAGCTTCTCGACGAGTTCGTAGTTATTCAACCCTGCGTTCTCGTCTGCGGGAACAAGTTCTGCTTTTCCAGACTTGTCTATAACAAGTAATTTCCATGAATCATCATCGGGAGTATCCTCTATGATAATCATTTTAATACCGTGCCCTGCAAGCATATACCCGACGTTACCGCCGACGTTAGATTCTTTTATCGTACCCGTAAGCGGGCTTTTCCCTCCTGCCGAAAGGCGGTGGGCTGTGGGCAGGGTTGTTCCGGACAAGATACCTGTTGTCAGAATGAGCTTGTTTTCCTTGCCGAGCGGATCGCATTTCGGATTGACCTCTTCGGTCATAACCTTGGCTACAAGCCCGCGATTCCCGAGTAATTTATATTCTTCCTTAGCTTCTTCAAAGGTGGTGGCGCCGGTTTGTAAATTTACTCTTAGTACTTTACTCATTTTTTATCTCCACGTTCGGTGTGTATTTACGACAGGTCATATGATTGCTCGAGTAATTCGAGCAAGTCCTCTTTACTGGTTTTCCTGGGACTGAACATAACCGGACCTGACATCGACCTTTCCGCTACCGCATCCAGTTCGCTCCGCTTGAGTCCGTGCTCTTTTAGCGTTTTTAAGCCTATATCTTTATTAAGTATCCTGACGGCGTCACGGACCATTTCTCCGACTTTCTCGGTTGAAGCACCGTTAACGCTGAGTCCCATTGCGGCTCCCACTCTTCTTATGCCGTCCGGCGCTCCCGGGGCGACGTATTCCATTACCTCGCCGATAGCCACCGCGCAGGCGTTGCCGTGGGGAATATGGTACATAGCTCCAAGGGTATGGCCGATAGAGTGGCCGAGATGGGTTATGGCGTCATTAAAGGCGTATCCGGCGTACATGGCGGCGAGACTCATATCTGTTCGCGCTTCAAGGTTAGAGCCGTCTTTCACTGCTACGGGCAAAGACTTGAATACAAGGTTTATGGCTCTTGCACCGACGATATCAGACATCGGATTTGCCTGACCGGAGGTCATTGCCTCTGAGGCGTGGCAGAAGGCGTCCATGCCCGTATCCGCGGTTATCGAGGGGGGCATTCCTATGGTCAGTACGGGGTCAACAATAGAGAGCGTAGCCCGTAGCATGTTGTTGGCGGGTCCACCTTTATTACCGGTCTTTGAATCGGTGAGTACCGCCATGTTTGTGACTTCACTACCGGTCCCGGAAGTGGTCGGTATTAAGATAAGTGTTTTACCCGGTTTAAACGGGGGACCGCCAAATCCCATGTACTGGCTTAGCGGTGGGGGATTGGTAAGCAGTATATTGGCAACTTTAGCGGTATCCATGCTGCTGCCGCCTCCGATTGCCACCACTCCGTCCACTTTTGCTTTTATGCCGACTTCAGCGCATTCTTCAATGGTATAATCGGGTGGGTCTGCTTTGACCTGGTCATAGACATATGACTTTATTCCGAATGCTTCCGCGTTCTTCATAATCCTGTCAGGGATACCGGCATTTTTTATCCCCTGGTCGAATACGTACAGGACTTTTTTACAGCCCATTTCCTTGAGCCTCATACCGGTCCTCATCGACATATTAGGACCAAACAAAACGGGTGTCAGGTGATTGATGTTGAAAGGCATAAATATATCCTCCTTTTTATATAAAACCCTTTCCCTAAAAGATGGTTATAGACTGACAATCGACCTGTATATCTTTTATCTATCCCACCTTAATATGCTCAATGTATCTCGAACGGATTACCGATGACCTGTCTTTAACGCCCATAAAAAGGGTATCATAAGCTGCAGAGTAATTCAGCAGCTCGGATACCCTTATATGTCAATGGTTTTTCAGTTCGTCTTCTATCGTTCCGGTTTCTCTATAACCAATTACTATAGATTAGTGTAATCATAATATTGCCGCCGCGTCAATACCTGAGGCTGTCATATCCCCATTATAACTGTGTCCTCGCGGATCCGGAGAGTTTATCCGGTTTGTATGACAGCATCTCGCCGTGAGACCACGCTTTTCTGGCACTGCCCCGATGATAGCGGGTTGTCCTCTTTTCAAGAAATCCGGACTGTTTAGAAGACAGGGTTTACGGCGGAGCTATCTGGTCCTTGGGTTGTGCACTGGACATGTATCTGGATGCCAGCAGCATATGCCCGAAGTAAAAAGGCTTATCCACCCTCTTCATGTAAATAGGTGCGTGCTGTATTCCCGGCGGCAGGCAGATGATTGCGGCTGTGGTTATGGTGTGTTTCTCCCATTCTTCGCCTATTGCCACCTCGGCTTCTCCACCAAGTTCAGGATAATTTTCCGGGTCGGTAGGGATGAAAAACAAAAGTTCGTCGCAATCATGTTTATGTGGCGGGTCTGCCAGGACATGGGGTGCCAGGATACCCACAAAGTTAAAATTGAAGTCGAACCCTCCGATATCCTCAACCGTTGCTTCGTGCATGGTGACGTTCTGCAAAGATGCGGTTCTTCTGGGTGGCGACATTCCTTCGGGGAGTCTTTTTATGTATTTACCGTATTTCGATTCAGCCATTATTCTGAAGTCTCCTTTTATATATTTATACTAGACTGCCGGTAACAGAGGTTTGGCGAATATGCTTATGCCGGCTTTTTTTCGTATTCGGGTGAAAGGCAGATATTGCAGAACAGGATAGGTTTATCTATTTTCTTGAAATTGACCGGAGAATGTACTACTCCCTTTGGGATACAGACGATTGTGGGGACATCGATGATGTGCTTCTCCTGCTCTTCTCCCATGGACAGCTCTATCTCCGCTCCCAGTTCTTTCGGTTCCGCCGGGTTGCAGCCGATAAAACACAGGAATTCTTCGAAGTCGTGGGAGTGAGGCTCCTCCGAAAGGACGGCGGGTTGCGTAATGTATTTCCAGTTAAGACGGTGATGGATTCCAGCCCAGTCCTTCAGTCCTTCCAGGGACGTAGTTATTACCCCCGGTTTTCCGGCGCCTGCTTTTTCTTTTTTGACTCCCCTCAGTATGTATTTACCGTATTTTGTATCAGCCATTTATCCTTTCTCCTTCTTTTAGATTCGTATGAGAAAATTTTCATATCTGTGGTTTCGGATACAGCGGTGGTATAAAAATTATCAAAATTTTATCAGGGACTGAGAGATAACCTATATTATCGGGCAGCTTTTTGTCAAGCCGTAATAAGACCGGTTCTGTTTGCATCTGGTTGTTTATTGTTACCTATCCCCTGTATCCCTTCATCCGCCATAGGCGGACTCAGGATGAACCCTTCAGGGTGAACCTTCAGGATGAACCCCTTTCCTGCCAGAACCACCGGTATTGGCTGAAATGCTTTCCCGGCAGGAAAGGGGAGTTAAGGTGAGAGGGGGCTTCGCCCCCTCTCATAAATCCTCTCCCCCTCTCACTCAAAATAATAATTCCATACTAAATCATGGTGTTGAGTGAGAGGGGGACAAAGGGGGTGAGTACATACATCAACCAAAACCGAATAGAACCAGTAATAAGATTCATTGAAATACCACAAAAACATATTATATAATCTGGCAAATTTACCGTATAACCCGGTATCGTGTTTTCCGGTGGTTCCATATTGATAATGTCACCAGTAAACTCCGCACTGAACGATGCTGATGTTCATTTGTAGCAGATTTTATCCGGCAGGAGGTATGAATGAAACTTGAAGGGAAAATTGCGGTTGTAACCGGCGGAGGCGCAGGAATCGGGCAGGGTATCGTATACTGCCTGGCGGAAGAAGGCGCTGATGTTGCCGTTGTGGACATCAGCACTGAAACGGCTAATGCTGTTGCCGATAAAGTGAAAGCTATGGGACGCAGGTCTCTGGTTATAAAGGCAAATGTTTCTGAGAGCGAACAGGCTGAACAGGCGCTCCGGCAGGTATCGGACGCCTTCGGCGGGATAGACATACTGGTGAATAACGTGGGCGGTGAGTCCAGATACTATTACGAGAAGCCAGGACAGCAGTATTCGGAAGAACAGGAATGGGATGATACTGTCAGGCTTAATCTGAAGTCGACCATGATAATGAGTCACGCGGTAGCCCCGCTTTTCGTGAAACAAAAAAGCGGCAAGATAGTGAACATAGCATCGATAGCAGGGAGAGCGATGGCGGGAGGCGGAGCTCCGCCAAGAGGCCAGGCGGAGGGTAGAGAAGCCGCTTTCTCTCCGATGATGAGCTACGGCGTGGCTAAAGCCGGCGTGATACAGTTCACCAGGCTGCTGGCACTACAGCTTGCTGCTTACAACGTGAACGTAAACTGCATTTGTCCGGGAGTGCTTTATACACCGCTATATGAAAGGAGCTTCCCGAGGCGTGCCCGGACTGTCCCTGAAGAAGCGGACTTGACTCCGAGGGAATTTTTTGACAAATATATAGCCTCCCGCGTGCCGCTTGGCAGAGAGCAGACACCGGAGGATATCGGTCGGGCTGTTGTCTTCTTTGTCTCGGAGGAAGCGAGGAATATAACCGGCCAGACGTTGAATATCGACGGTGGGATGGTGCCGGGTTAGAAAAAGAGTCCTGTAAGGAGGTAATCATATGGAGCAATACCTTGGAGCGGAAGCGTTTCTCGAGGTCTGTAACGCATACGGTATAGAAAACATATTTTTCAACCCGGGTGGCGACCTGGCTCCTGTACAGGTAGCTGTCCTCAAGTACAGGGCAATGGGAAAGCAGTCCCCAAACCTTATCGTCTGCCTGCATGAGTCGGTGGCGTTAACGGCGGCGCACGGTCACTACATGGTCTCGGGTAAGCCTCAGATAGTCCTGGTTCACAGCGAATTGGGGACCCAGCAGGTGGCGGGCGCTATGCACAATGCCCAGTGGGGTAGAATCCCCGTAGTCCTGTTTGCCGGGCTGGCCGCCGCTCCCGAACGGGTAAACTGGAAAGGCGAGCCCTACGACCAGGGAATGATAGCCCGTAACTCTGTGAAGTGGGACCACCATGTTACTGAAGATGAAGATATTCATGATGTTCTCCGGCAAGCCTTCGATACAGCCTTAAGTGAGCCCCGCGGACCGGTGTACCTTACTTATTCGAGGGAATTTCTCAGGAAAATGGTAGACAGGCGGGAACCCGAATCCTACGTGAGTCAGGTAACCATGCTTCCATCGGCTGACCCGGAGAGCCTGGGGGATATAGCGGATATATTGCTTTCGGCAAAAAGCCCTCTTATCGTGGCAGGTTATACGGAAAGGTATCACGAATCGGTCAGAAACCTTATCGAGCTGGCTGAAACTCTATGCGCACCGGTTGTTACCGGTCTGACCCGGATGAACTTCCCGACCACACATCCGCTCTGTGCCAGTATGGAGGAAATGGGAGGCGGACTCAGGGGCAATATACCTTTTTCCGAGGCAGACGTGGTGCTGGCAATAGACTATGATTTGCCTTACGTGCCTGCGGAAGTATTTCCTCAGCCTGAGGCGAAGATTCTTCACATCGACATCGACCCCTTGACCCAGGGCAGGCCTCTCTGGGGGCGCGGAGCGGATATATTCATCAAGGCTGACTCCAGGGAAGCAATCCCGTCTCTGACTCGAATATTAAGAAGTAAAATTACCCCGGAAATGGCAGCTCAGCTCCGCGAGCGGTACGGACAATTTGCTGAGAAGCATAAAAAGCAGAGGGAAGAGCGACGTGAAATGGCGATAGGCAAGGCGGATGAGAAGCCCATTTCACCGGACTGGCTCTGCCATTGCATTGCCGAAATCCTTGAAGAGGGTACAATACTGGTCAATCACCTTATCAGCCAGTCGTCCTCCGTTACCGGTCAAATCGACCGTACCAGGCCGGGCACGCTGCTTGCCTGTGCCGGCGGTTCAATCATGTGGGCGCTGGGGGCTGCCCTCGGGGCGAAAGTCGCTGCCCCTGATAAGACGGTTGTGAGCTTGATGACGGATGGGGGCTTTGTCTGGGGTTGTCCGGTTTCCGCCCTCTGGCCTGCCACTACACACAAGTCGCCTTTCCTGGCGGTGATTTTCAATAACCAGTCGTACGGCGCAATAAGGACGATTCTGGAACAGATGTCTGAGACCGAATTTACCGACGAGATGGGATATATTTCGGGGGTGGATATATCACCGCCGCCGGATTACGGGATGGTTGCCCGGGCTTGCGGTGGATACGGGCGGACGGTGGTGGAACCTGCCGATGTCCTGCCGGCACTGAAAGAAGCGCTGGCGGAAGTCCGAGCCGGCAGACTGGCTGTTGTCGATATCCGCCTGCCCAAAGGATAAACAGGCATGGGCAGGGATAGTGCCGTTAACCCTTGGTATTATATAGTTTAAAAGACCCTGTGCAGGAAATTTCACAGGAGCTTTTCAGGAACTAGAGAGTAAATCATCGACTGAAAAATTATTGACATCGATGGTGTTATATGTTAGTATCATATATCGTTTATTTCACGCTATATATATCTCGTGACATAACATGTGTGAAATCGGTTGACGGAGGCAGACTGAGGGTGCTAATCTGTCAACGGTGCTAATTCGAGGCTAAGTAACCTGAAGGGAGTCGAAGTATGAGGTACGCCGAGACAGGTTATAATTTAGAAGTTGACCTATCGCGGGGAACGACTGAAAAAGTAGAAACCGACCCGAAATTGACCGAACTCCATCTGGGAGGACAGGGTACCGCAGCCAGGATATTATGGGATAGGGTTCCGCCTGAAACAGAACCTTTTTCAGAAGATAATCTGCTGATATTCAGCACCGGGCTTTTACACGGCACACCCGTTCCCGGTGCCAATCGTGTTGCCGTCAATACCTTTTCTCCCCAGACGAACTTACTGGCTCATTCAACGATGGGCAGTTATTTCGGCCCTGAATTGAAATTTGCCGGTTACGATAAAATTATACTCCGCGGTAAAGCCCCCGACCTGGTTTACCTGTGGATACATAATGACAAAGTAGAAATACGTGATGCCGCTCATCTGAGCGGAAAGGGCACCAGGGAAACGTCGGACCTTATCCGGGAGGAGCTGGGTGAAGCTAAAGCCCAGGTTGCTGCTATCGGCCCGGCCGGTGAAAATAGGGTCTTCATGGCTTCCATCGACCACAGTGACGGCAGCGCCGCCCGAATGGTAGGCCCGGTTATGGGGGATAAAGGGTTAAAGGCGATAGCTGTTCGCGGAACAAAGGACATTTATGTCGCCCGACCTGCTGAAATCTTTGAGACATGCCAGAACCTGAGGAGGGTAATTAAAGAGAACCCGCATGTCGGCGACTGGATGGCAACGGATGAAGATGACAGCTTTCACCATAACAATTTCGCCTGGGGCAATGCTCGTGTGCGGAGAAAGGACTTCTTTACCGAAGAAATACTGAATAAGTATACAGCGATAAAATATGACCATATGGACCGTCAAACGGGCTGTTTCAACTGCCCTAAGACGTGCCATAACATTATTTCCTGGCCGGGGCGTAGAAGGTTTTCCTATAAATGCTATGCTAAAGACACCTATCATATGGCGGCTTTTAAAGACCTGGACTTCAGTTATGAAATTCTCGGTTACGCTCAGGAGCTTGGATTCGACTCGTATTCGACGCCTCAGGTATTGGCTTTTGCTGTCGAGCTTTACGAAGCCGGCATTCTGACTGATAAGGACATGCCGGGATTTCCGTCCGATATCGGAGAGAGGTTTTACTATCTGCTCGATAAAATCGTTAAGCGGGAAGGCATTGGAGACATCCTGGCTAACGGTGTTTATCATGCAGCCCGCCAGATAGGCAAAGGCGCCGAAGAGTACGACCATAATACCACCAAGAAATTCGAGCAGGTCCCAATCAAGCTGGGAAGGCTGAACCCTCCTTATTTTCTTATGATAGCCACCGGTGAGAAGCTGGCTATTACCCAGATAGAAGGCTCATTCCCACAGGACCCTCTGCCGACCCCGGAGGAGAGACAGAAGTTCGTAGACGAGTGGGAAGCTGTTCCCGATGAAAAATTTAAACAGTATTTCCTGGAATGGGAAAAACGCAACGAAATCTCCAATGAAGCGTCCTGCGCCGTTACCGAGTGGAATGAGATGATGCATACCATTGATGACTCGGTTGGTATCTGCGGCTTTCTATCGTCATTCAGAGGCCAGTTCGGCGGGAGGGTCGTGTATCACATTCATAACATACCGCAAATAATCGCGCTTACGAGCGGGATTGAGCTTGATGAGCACGGACTCTGGGAAATAGGGCAGAGGAACAGGAACCTGTACAGGTCTCTCAATGTAAGACGGGGGATGAGGAGAAAGGACGAGGCGCCGCCGGCGGACCACTGGGCGATAAGAGACCATGAGTATGAGCAAAAGCTGCTCAGTGACTATTATGCCTACCGGGGATGGACTGACGATGGGGTTCCTACCAAAGAGACCCTGGATAAACTCGGTCTTGGTTATGTCAGTGAAGACTTCGTCAAACGGGGTATTTTATAAGAGTACCGGCTAAATAATAGAGGTAAATCTTACTAAATAAGAAAAAGGGTTCAAAATGAAAAGAACGAGGATTATAAAGACTATAAAGGTAGATGCTGACAAATGTACCGGTTGTCGGGCGTGTGAGGTTATCTGCGCTGCTTATCACGCCGAGCCGAAATACAGCATCGTCAATCCGGCGAGGTCCCGGATTCAGGTCTTCCGGTGTGAAGTCGATGATTTATATGTCCCGATAAGGGCTGGGAAATATACTGAAGTCGAGTGCAACGGAAGGTCGGTGATAGTAATAAACGGTAAAGAGTACGGCGAGTGTTCTTTTTGCCGTCAGGCCTGTCCCTCCCGCGACCTTTTTCATGAGCCCGATTCAAAGCTACCCCTTGAATGTGATATGTGCGGAGAACCGATGCCGGAGGGAGGACCTTTGTGCGTTCAATGGTGCGAGACCGAAGCCTTGACCTATGAGGAGAAGGAAATAGAAGAAGAGGTAGAAGAAGAGGAAGAAACGGAAGAAGTGGAGGTACTTTAATGACAGACGGAGCGAACTCGCCCGTTGGAGCAGTACTGGTAGTAGGTGGAGGCATAAGCGGTATACAGTCGGCTTTGGATTTAGCTGATTCGGGATTCAAGGTTTATCTGGTTGAAAAGGCCCCCATGATAGGTGGGAAGATGGCACAGCTGGACAAGACCTTTCCCACGCTGGATTGCTCCCTCTGAATACTTGGCCCTAAAATGGCGGAAGCCGGTCGGCATCCCAACATAAGAATCCTGGCGAATACCGAGGTGGAAAAAGTAGAGGGCGAAGCGGGGGACTTTACCGTGACAGTAACCCGAAAACCCCGTTATGTGGACGAGGACCTTTGCGTAGCTTGTAGAAACTGCACTACGTACTGTCCTTATACACTGACCAATCCTTTTGATGAGAATCTGGGACCGGCGAAGGCGATAGACATCTGGTGTCCACAGGCTATCCCCGCTGCCGCCGCTATTGATAAAGATGCATGTCTGTACTTCCAGAATAAATGCACTATCTGCAAGTCCGTTTGCCAGGCAAAAGCGATTGACTTCACGCAGAAAAGAAAAAAGGGAATAATGCATGTCGGGGCGATAATCGTAAGCCCGGGATATGAAATTTTCGATGCGAAGCTCGCCGGAGCCTATGGCTATGGAAGATTGAAGAATGTGCTGAACAGCCTGGAGTTCGAGCGAATCCTCAATGCGTCCGGGCCTTTTAGCGGGGAAATCCTCCGTTTATCAGACGGAAGAATCCCTTCCAAGATTGCCTGGCTTCAGTGTGTGGGCTCAAGGGATACCGGACTGGGTAACACATATTGCTCCGGAATATGCTGCACCTACGCACTTAAACAGATGATTCTGGTAAAGAACCATCACCCGGAGATAGAGGTTGCCATCTTTCATAATGATATCAGGACCTTCGGTAAGGGGTTCGAGGATTTCTATAACCGGGCTAAGCAGATGGAGGGCGCCCGATTCATCAGGAAAAGAATCTCCTCGGTAAAAGAAAACAAGCGTAACAATAATCTTATTATTAATTATGTGTCCGATGACCATACGGTCGTGGAAGAAGAATTTGACATGGTGGTCCTGTCGGTCGGGATGAGTCCTTCAAAGGACAACGCCGCATTATCCGGGATAATGGGTCTCGAACTGAATGAACACGGCTTTTGCCGGACAAATCCGTTTTCACCCGCCGAAATAGCCGGACGACCGGGTATTTTCCCGGCGGCAGCTTTTACCGGTCCCATGGATATTCCCGATTCTATCAGTTCTGTAAGTGGAGCAGGCGCGATGGCTGCTCAACTCCTCTCCAGTCAGAGGGGGACCCTGGCTCAGATAAAGAAATACCCGGAGGAAAGGTCGGTCGAAGGCGAGGAACCGAAGATCGGTGTTTTCGTCTGCAACTGCGGGACAAATATCGCCGGAGTCGCCGATGTACCTGCACTGGTGGAATACGCTTCGACACTGGAGGATGTAGTCCATAGCGAACAGCATACCATTTCCTGTGCCTCCGATTCTCTCCGGAAGATAACCGAAGCGATTAAAGAGCAAGGTTTAAACCGGGTAGTGGTTGCTGCCTGCACTCCCAGAGACCATGAAGCGGTGTTTCGCGAGACGCTTCGTGAAGCGGGACTCAACCCGTATCTCCTGGATATGGCTAACATAAGAGAACATTGCACCTGGGTCCATTCCCAGGAAAAGGAGATAGCCACTGAAAAGGCAAAAGACATAATAGCAATGTCGGTAGCCAGAGCCCGTAATCTTGCTCCTCTGAAAGAGCTCGAACTACCTGTTAATAAGAAAGGGCTTGTACTCGGCGGCGGTCTTGCCGGGATGCAGTCGGCTCTGTCTTTAGCCAGACAAGGGTTCGAGGTTTACCTGGTAGAGAAAGATGCAGAGCTGGGGGGGCACCTCAGAAACCTTCATTACACTCTGGAAGGTTTGGAGGTACAGCCTTTCCTGCAAAAACTCGTTTCCGAAGTGGAAAACCAGAAAAACCTCATGGTCTATAAAGGTTATGAGCTGAAGTCCTTTGGCGGGTACGTGGGTAATTTCAGGAGCACGCTGGTAAAGGCTGACTCTCCGGATGAAACGCCGGTTGAATTGGAACACGGCGTAACCATAATCGCTACCGGGGGTAAATTATACAAGCCGTCCGAATACGGGTACGAAGAAAGTAGAAAAGTCGTAACCCAGGAGGAGCTTGAAGAGATGATTGCTTCCGGCACCTTACCCGAAAACCTGAAACGGGTTGCCGTGATTCAGTGCGTGGGAGCAAGGAACGAAGAACGCCCTTATTGCAGTCGAATTTGCTGTGGCGAAGCTCTTAAAAATGTCCTGAAACTCAAAGAACTGAATGATGATACGGATATTACTGTTTTCTATCGGGATATGCGGGCATATGGATTTATGGAGGATTATTATCTTGAGGCTCGGGAGAAGGGCGTTTTATTCATACAGTATGAGCCGGAGAATAAACCGGAAGTTAGCCTTAAGGGAGACGACCTTTCACTTACATTCTACGATTCTACTTTAGCCATGGAGGGAGAAATTTCTCTGGACTTACTGGTATTAAGCACGCCTGTCGTTCCGGAAGGTAATCAGGAATTGGCTCAATTATTGAGACTTCCTCTTACCGGCGACGGCTTTTTTATGGAAGCGCACATGAAGCTGAGACCACTCGATTTTGCCACCGACGGTATTTTCCTGTGTGGTATGGCGCAATACCCTAAGTATATCCCGGAAACCATAAACCAGGCTAAGGGGGCGGCTTTGCGCGCGGCCACTATTCTCTCAAAGGACTCAATAGTTGCCAGCGGGACTGTCTGTGAAGTAAACGAGGATGACTGTATAGGGTGCGGTCTTTGCGTGAGAGGATGTCCCTTTAACGCTATAGAGCTGGTGGAAACCGAAGGGGGGAAGGTTGCCAGGGTTATCCCCGCTGCCTGTAAAGGGTGCGGTGTCTGTAATGCAGTGTGTCCCACCTGGGCTATATCGCTCAACCATTACACCGACAAGCAGATTTACTCGCAGATTGAAGCAGCCTATTCGGTACCTATAGATGAAGCAAAACCACGGATATTGACTATCCTGTGCAACTGGTGCGGATATGCCGCTGCCGACCTCGCCGGAGTTTCACGGATCCAGTACGCCTCCAACATCAGAACCATGAGAGTCCTCTGCTCTGGTCGTGTACATCCTAAATTCGTCTATGATGCCTTCCTGAACGGAATGGACGCTGTCCTGATAGTGGGGTGCCATATTGAGGACTGCCATTATATTTCGGGAGTCCATCAGCAGATAAAAACCGTACCCATAACCAAGAAGAGCCTTGAGAAAATTGGGATTGACCCGGAAAGATTACAGCTGGATTTTGCGTCCGCCGCTGAAGGGGCCGCTTTTGCTTCAATCGTGAACAATTATGCCGATGCCATGGCACAGTTAGGCCGTGTGGAACTGACCGAAGAACAAAAGCAGCAACTGCAGCAACTTAGAGACAAGAAAACACAGCCAAAGAGAAAGAAAGGGGCAGCCGGAAGTGTCGCAGTCTCCGATGATAGAGAAGATTCCTCTGAGTGATAATGAGTTCTCGCGGAAAATAACGGAGCAGGTCAAGAACCTGAATCGCTGTTACCAGTGTTCCATGTGCAGTGACGGTTGCCCGGTAGCTTATGCCATGGACTATTACCCCAATCAAGTCATTCGTATGGTCCGGCTGGGGATGAAAGATAAGGTGCTGCAAAGCTCGACTATCTGGCTCTGCGCTTCCTGCGAGACCTGTGCTACCCGCTGCCCCAATGAAATCGATATTGTCCGTCTGATGGACGTGCTGAGGGGCGAATCCGTTAAGGAAGGCATTAAGAGTCCTGTCGATAAAATATACAAATTCCACCAGGCGTTCATAGAGCAAATCAGGAAAAGGGGCAGGGTGGATGAAGCGCGCCTTATGATTAGCTACGAATTGAAGACGGGCGAGTTCCTTTCAATGGACAAGATGCGTGAGTTGTTGGGACTGGCTCTCCAGATGCTACGCAAGGGTAAAATCAAGCTTCCCTCGCTGAAAAGACACTCGCCGAAAGCTATAAAAGAGATTTTCAATAAAGTGTATTCTCGCAGGTAGAGTTTTTATAAAGGATTATTGAATGAAATTTGCATACTATCCCGGTTGTACCGCCACTTCGACTGCTGTTGAATATGAGGAGTCGGTAAGAGAGACCTCGCGGTATCTGGGGATTGAACTGGAAGAAATTCCCGGGTGGACATGCTGTGGAGCCAGTTCCGGGCATGTTATAAACCATGAACTGGCGGTGGCGTTGCCAAGCCGGAATCTGGCGCTGGCTGAAAAGATGTCGCTGGCTATGGTCGCTCCCTGTCCTGCCTGCTCGCTACGGCACAAGAACGCTGATTACGAGTTAAAAAAAGACCCCGCGTTGAAAACGAAAATAGAAGCGGACATTGGCATGAATCTTAAACTCTCACAGAAACCGAAGCATATCCTCGAGGTCTTATATCAGGATATAGGTCCTGATGCTATTCGTGAAAAAGTCAGGAAATCTCTGGAAGGCTTAAAAGTAGTTACCTACTATGGCTGCTATCTGGTCCGCCCTCCCGAGGTGACGGCATTCGATGACCCGGAGAACCCGACGGTGATGGACGAAATAATGGAAGCTCTGGGGGTGGAGGTAATCGACTGGTCTTATAAGGTGGAGTGCTGCGGCGGGTCGTTATCGATAGTCACTCCTGAAATCGTCGAGAAATTGTCCGGTAAGATTGTTCACGCTGCCTCCGAGGCGGGAGCCGATGCTATCGTTACCGCCTGCGGTATCTGCCAGCTCAACCTGGATATGCGCCAGCCGAAAGATGCAGATTCTCCACTACCGATATTCTATTTCAGTGAACTAACCGCTCTGGCATTCGGCAGTCCGAACCTGAGAAAATGGTCGGCGAAACACTTTGTTGACCCGTCCGGATTGCTGCGAAAGCTGCAACTGCTGTAAAATCGCTCTTCTGCCGGTTACAGTAAAAACTAATACTCTTTAAGTGCAGAATCGAAATACTGGTTTGCCTGTTCCGTCAGCAGTGCGTGAAACTGGTCGAAGAGCTCCGTCGCCTCTGAACGCGGCCAGTTGGCTGGTAACAGCTCTTCCGGTAAATCGGGGTCGAGATAGGGTAACCGGCGATAATCGTCTATCAGCTTGAATCTCTCCACGAAGTACTCGCCCGGTTCAATCGTTTCGCTGCTGTTTATCCGTTCCTGATAATCATCCATTCTCTGGCGGTGTTCGTCGATAAACCGTGCGTAACGCTTCTGTATTTTTCCCAGGTCCCAGCACCGGGAAACGATACTCTTGGGGTCATTGATATTCTGCGACCTTGTCTGAAATACCTGTATATACGGTTTGACCTTCAGTTTTTCAGCGAGTTCTTTGACCTCATCGGTAAGGTCGTGCGGAGAAATCCAGGTTGCCGTGCTCAGGGGGCCGAATCCTATTAAGGCGAGCTCCTGACGCAGCCTGTCTCTGGCTTCGCGGTTCTCCTCCGGGATGTAGTAGACAACGATATTCCAGAGCCCGCTCCATCTAGTACGCTTGCGTTCGAAGATTCGCCTCTCGCCTTTATGCATCAATGCCAGTCCTTCGTTGGTGAGAGAGTAATAGCTCCGTGACTTGTTGCGCCTTACTTTGAGGATTCCCGCCCGGCACATCCGGGACACGGCTGACCTGATTGATTGCTCAGATAGTCCGAAATTACCCAGAAGTTTGATTAAACTCCCGATTCCTATTTCTCCTCCTCTATGCCGTACGTAATCGCCATAGAGCGTAAGCATAGCTGACCTGGGACCGAACATGATATGTCACTTTCTATATATAGCGTTTATCCAACGATATAAAATGCTATCACGCAGGCTTACCCGTGTCAATGTTAACCGTCATGAGATATTTAGAAATTATTCAGAATTTCACTCCGTTGTTAAGAGTTCTGTTAGTTGTTACACATCATAATTTGATTTAGATAATTCATGATGATGGCAGGAATATGCATGGAATGCTAGTAAATCAAGGGAGGAAATGAGCCATGATGATTAAAAAGTTTGTATTAGTCATATTTAAGCCTGTGCAGCGATTCTGTGCTCATATGATACGTGTAAAGTATATAACATCGAAAAAGGGCTTGCTAACTATAGCCATTACGCTGTGTATTTTACTCACATTTACCGGAGTTTCATTCTATGGAATCAGTGGATGGGAGAGGGAGAGATTGTCCTCCGATTTTGAAAGTCATGCTAATCACCTGGCTAACGCTATTCAAACGGAATTCTCGGGGCATGTCGAGGTCTTACATTCAATCGAGAGTCTATACCAGAGCTCTCAAGATGTTACACAGGGGGAGTTTCATACCTTTGTGATGCCTCACCTTACACGCCATCCCGGTATACAGGTGCTGGCGTGGGTACCCCGCGTGCCGGATACCGAACGAGAAATGTTCGAGGAAACAGCTAGGCTCGAAGGCTATACCGAATTTCAAATAATCGAATATCAAAATCAGCAACGGATACCGGCGGAACAGCGTGATGAATATTTTCCCATGTACTATATCGAATCTTATGAGGTCGTGGATATTGTTCCCGGCTTTGATATAGCTTCCGATTCCGACCTGTTAGCGAGTTTGAACCAGGCTCGTGATATCGGTGAAGCAGTTGCTACCGCCAGTATTGATCTGACCGGAAGTGGTGACCAGCAATATGCTGTCTATGTATACGTACCTATATATTATGGCGACTCGTCTACATCCACTGTTATGGGAAGGCGAGAAGTCCTGGCAGGTTATGCATCGGGAGTATTCGGTGTTGGTGATGTGGTGAATGCAATTATGGGTACAGGGCTATATGATGCTCTTGGAGTAGAGGTATATGGCGAAACTGGCCGGGCGGGTGAACAGCTTCTTTATACGTCACATCAGAATTCGGAATATGCTGACTCAGATACAATGGCTCAGACCGTAACCTTTGAGATGGCCAAACGCCAGTGGGCGCTCAGAATCATTCCGACACAAAATTATTTGACTCAGAGCAGTACCCGGTATTCGTGGGCGGTTTTGATAGGCGGGTTAATATTAACACTGGTAATCGGTCAATTCCTGTTAATACGATTGAAGAACACTCTGAGCATTGAAAAGCTTGCCGGTGAATTGGCGATAAGCAACCGCGAGCTTCAGGAAGAAATAAGTATCAGGAGAAATACGGAAGCCGAACTGAGAACATCGGAAGAAAAATATTCTCAACTGGTTGAACAGGGAAATGACGGTATTATTCTTATTCAGGATAACGTTCTGTTATTTGCCAATTCAAAGATGCGTGAAATGACCGGATTGTCAGAGGAAGAGTATATCCGTAGACCATTCCTGGATTTCGTCACTCCCGAATACAAGGGGCTTTTACTGGAAAGGTATAAGGCAAGAATGTCGGGAGAAGAAGTCTCGAATCGATATGAAGCTGAAATCATTGACAAGGATGGTAAAAAGATACCCGTTGAAGTAAATGCCAGTATTATCGATTACGAGGGCAAACCGGCTGATATGGCTATTATCAGGGATATTAGCGGACGGAAACGGGCTCAGGAAGCCCTGGCTGACGAAGCAACCCGTCGCCGTATCCTGATTGAAGAATCCAGCGATGGTATAGTTATACTTGATGAGAATGGATATGTATTCGAGGCAAACAAACGCTTTGCAGAAATGCATGGGTATACGCCGGAAGAAGCTCAGAAGTTGCATATACTTGACTGGGGTCCTCAAGTTCCTCAGGAACGGATCAGACAGATGCTGATGGAAGTTGATGAAACCGGTGACCATTTCGAAACGCAACACCGGCGTAAGGACGGGACAGCCCTTGATATGGAAATCAGTACTAACGGAGCGGTTATTGGTGACCAGAAACTGATTTTCTGCGTCTGCCGCGATATCACCGGACGGAAACGAGCGGAAGAAGCACTGGCTGACGAAGCGGTCCGACGTCGTATCCTGATTGAAGAATCGAGGGACGGGATTGTTGTTCTCGATGAGAACGGCAGGGTGTATGAGTCGAACAAACGATTCGCTCAGATGCTCGGGTATACCACTGAAGAGATAAAGGATGTTTGCGTCTGGGATTGGGAGTACCTCTTACCTCATGAGCAGGTGCTTGAAATGATTAGAAGTGTCGATTCTGCCGGTGACCATTTCGAGACCAAACATCGTCGGAAAGACGGCAGTGTTTATGATGTTGAGATAAGCACCAACGGGGAGATGTTCGGAGGACAGAAACTGATATTCTGCGTGTGCCGGGACATAACCGAACGTAAACGTGCCGAAGAAGAAATCAGGGTATTCTCAGACGCTGTAGCCGGAGCTATAGATGCGATATCGATTAGCGATAAAGACGGTATTATCTCATACGTAAATTCGTCGCTGGAAGAGATATATGGTTACGAGCCTGGTGAACTTGTTGGTAAACAAATCGATGTCCTTAATGCGAATGAAGAGACTACAAGACGATTAATAACGAGCATAAATGAAAAGGGAAGCTGGAGCGGTGAGATAGAGGCAAAAAGAAAGAGCGGGGAGGTTTTCCCTGCGTTTTTAACGATATCGACGGTGAGGGATGACGAAGGTCATTTCATAGCTATGCTGGGGACCTCCAGGGATATATCCGAGCAAAAAAAGATTGAGGAAGAGAAAGAGGAAACAGCGCAAAAAGCTTACCTCTCCAGTCGTTTAGCTGCGGTTGGCCAGATGGCGGCGGGAATCGCTCATGAGATAAATAACCCCCTGACCGGTGTTATCGGCTTCGCTGATTTACTGATGTCCCGTACGGATATTCCTGATGATATCAGGAAAGACATAGAAATAATAAATGACGGTGCTCAACGGGTGGGTAAGATCGTTAAAGGCATGCTTACCTTTGCCCGCAACAGCAAGACGGAAAGAGAATATGCGGACATCAATGAGATACTGAAAACCACACTTACACTCAGAGATTATGAAATGACGACCACCGATATCAAGGTTGAAACCCATCTCGGTTCTGATTTGCCTATGACCATGGCAGCGGGCGGACAGCTACAGCAGGTTTTTCTCAACATAATCATCAATGCCGAACAAGCAATAAAGAAAACTCATGGCAGAGGTAATCTGATTATTAAAACGGAAGGAACCAAAGACGTTATTCGTGTTAGCTTTCAAGACGATGGTCCGGGAATAGACAGAGAAAATATCGACAGGATATTCGAGCCGTTCTTTACCACCAAGCAGCCGGGCGAAGGTACCGGTCTCGGACTAAGCCTGTGCTATGCAATAATTCAGGAGCATAATGGTCAAATATATGTGAAAAGTACTAAAGGGAAAGGAGCTACTTTCATTGTGGAACTACCTATCATCGGCCCGAATAACAACCCGGGATTGCCCGAAGTGGCAGAAGAAGAGGAAGAAGAAGAAGTGCAGAAAAACAAGATACTGATAATAGATGATGAAGTTGTGGTACGTCACTTTCTGAAACGTATGTTGACCGATGCAGGGCATGTTGTTGAAACGGTAGATAATGCCAGTGACGGACTGGAAAGGATTAGTGAAGAGCAGTATGACCTTATTTTACTGGATATAAAGATGCCGGACATAAGTGGTATTGAGGTATATCAGCGTGTCCGGGAACTGGATGAGGCTATAGCAAAGAAGATTATTTTCATAACGGGCGATGTCATGGCGGATGAAACGAAGGCATTCTTCTCGAAAACCAATGTCACTTATATCAGCAAACCGTTTGATAATAATATACTAAAAAAAGAGATAGCCCGTCAGTTGACTGAGGATAGTAAAGTACCCGCATAGGCGGAAAGTGTTGGATAATCTCCGGCGTCTGTAAATCGGGATGGTATGTTCAGGTGCGGCTTAAACTGGCCGTACCTGGCGTGACCTTCTGGTGATGTAATACAGCACGAGTACGCCGATAATAAGAGCTAGTGCTACACTGCCGTCAATTAAAAACCAGTTTACTCCTGATTCCTCCGGCAGCACGGCTATTCTAACTACACTGAACTCTCCGGTAAGTCCGGCTACTTTTATGCGGTGAGTGCCTGGAGCCAGGTTGGACACTTTAAAGGTAAGTGTTTCACTGCTCTTTCCTGAGAGAGTTACCTCCTCTATCGACCGTACTATCCCATCTATTATCAGGTGCAGTTCATAAGTGCCGGACACAGCACCTTCGTTGGTTATGGTGAGACTGATAGTGACCGGTTTGCCTAAATCCACCCTTTGCGGGTTGACGGTGAGGCCGCTTGCTACGAATTTTGCCGGTAGCGGCGGCGGTGGCGGTGCTGATTCGGCAGCCACGAAAAACAGCGAGGCGTGACTGATTAACGCCTTCGCCTTACCGATTTCCTCAAAAGCCTCTGGAGGAGATTGCAGACGTATCAGACCCTGCTCATCGGTGTAGTTTGCGATAAAAGGAGGGAAAGAGTTCTCCGGCAGATTCTGCGGGTCATAACTGATAGTGAGCGTAGCAGCAGGTGTGATATTTATGTCGGTGATATCCATATCGCGGTTATAGCCCGTAAGTTCGTATAACGGGCTGAGAGTTACAGTATTCTCCGGAACAGCAATTTGCCTGATGGCCGTTCTCAACTCTATTCGACTCAACGCCGTGCCGTCGGTACCGGTGATTCTGGTGCCGCTATCGATATCGATTACAAAGTTACCGCTGCTATCGGTGATTTGTAGCGGACTGCTTATAGTGCCGTCCTCGCCGATTTCTACGCTGAATTCTCTATCCAGTATATGCAATTCGAGTAAATTTATATCTTCGGGTTCCTCTTCTTCGTCGGTAGGAGGGGGAGCTCCCGGTTCCACATAAACGGGTGGTGCTGGAAGAGGCGGTACACTGATTGAATACCGGCTGAAGTGGGTGACCTGTGCCGATATTGTATTATGCAACGGGTCAACAATGCAGTTATCCAGTGGAACCCAGTCAGCTAAATCCCTATCCCACAGGGCAATGGACAGTTTATTTATATCGAATCCCTCAGGTATGTCCTCGGGGTTATAATTCAGTGTAATTGTAACAGGTTCGTCAAAGGTAGCCCCATCGGGTCCCGCTTCGTATTGGAGTCCGATGATTGCCTGTTCTTCCGTGATGGGAGGCGGTTCTCTGTCTATCTCGATAAACCATATTTCATTGACAGGTTCTCCTGCTGTTGTTTCCCCCGTGGTACCCTGGTTGATAGTAACCGTACCGTTATTGTTATCGGATTCAACGGTGACCTGTTCCTGGAATTCGCCTTCCTCGTCAACGACGTCTGTAACGTCGGTAATTATACATTCACGTAACAGATAATTAATAGTGAAGGATATACTATCGCCCTGTACCTCATTGCCCGTCTGGGGCGGTACTTCCCATTCCCAGCGCAGGTTTATGTTATGCCCGGCTCTAAGAGGGATTATTTCGATATATTTCCTATCGGACACCCTCTGCGGCAGGTTATTGAAGACTACCGGCAGGTTTAGGTTGGTATTCAGACCGTTTGCGGTGAGGTTAAAAAGTAGATATTCACCGAACTCTCCCGGTTCCGTGATATCGCCCTCCTCGGACTCGGGATTGCTGCCTTCACTGCTGATAATCTCATCAACCCATATACTGACAAAACCGTCCTTACTGCCGACATTGCGTAGTCTGACGGTCTTGGACCCGCTGTCACCGGGCTGAATATCGGTTATGCTCCATGGCGTAGCCCCTCCGCCGCCTAGCTCCAGGTCTACGGGTGGTGTGTCGTCAGCCATGGCCGGTAACGAGGGTGAACATAATAGAGTCAGACCGATAACGAGCGATAAAGCTATTCTGTATATATTCCTGGCAACTCTATTCATGTGATTACTTAGTTCTCTGCCCTGCTTACTCTTCTCCTGCTATGTCTGGCAAGTGATTGCAACATATTTATTGCGAGCAAGGCAATCCCGATAGAGGCAGGGATAATTACACCGAACAGAAATCCGAGGGGAGTTTTGAGAAACTCGGTGGCGTATCCCCAGTAAGGAAGGTGAAAGACGACCTTTCCGACAAGGTTATGAGCGGGTACCGTAAGCGGGTCGGGTTTTGTATTAGCATCGCCTTTGGTCTGAAAATTAACGGGTGAATTGTGTCCTGTACCGACGACGCGATGAGTAATCAGTTGGTCGCTTTCCGTAGCCGAGTGGAAGGTGATGATGTCACCCGGGACGATTGTTTCCGGGTCCACGTAACGTGTTACTACCAGAGAGCCGATCTGAAGGTTTGGCTCCATGCTGCCGGAGAGGACGGCATCTACGTGCCAGCCTATATGCGGACCGAGGTAGGTAAACACTGCGGCTGACATGAGCAGGACAACTGCTATGAAACCCAGATATTCGGCTACCTTTTTCATTTAGTATTCCTCATCCGTTTCAGTTCTCAGCAGAGCCACCTAATCAAAGTCCCTGGTTGCTTAGGCACTAATGTAACTGAGACCTGTTTCTTTATGTTTGTCAGGTCTCACGGGGGCTAAGACCTCTCTTGCTTCTCAGCCCCCAATATTCCTTTTCATCCCTTTTCAACTCTATCTCGTTTTTACGACTATGTCAGCCAGTTTAAAGTATTCAGGGATATTTATGAAGGATCGCCCTGCTGCATGGTGAAGATAATGTCTATATCAGCCGTGTCACCCTGGCATTTATTATCGGTATCACCACCCTCGGGGAAATTCCAGGCGATATAGAAGTCCCAGGCTTCATTATCCGCCATATCAGCGTCGATTTTGTACTCGGTACCAATCTCCTCGGCGAAGTTGTCGATTATGCTCATCGGTACCGAAGCGGGTGACGGACCGCCGGCAACCTGCGCCCAGCCACTATCGTCATCTGTCAGATAATAGTCGCCTTCGTCCCAACCATTGCCATCCGTATCAATCCAGAATGCTATCTCGACTAAGTCGCCAAGGTTTCCTGCGTTACCGGCATCTCCGGCACTGACTTCCGGCTCGGTTGATGTCCCTCCATCCTCGTTGACGGCATCGATTTCTATACCGATATAGTTATCGGTCACCGTGCCGGAATACTTCAGTGAAGTATAATTCGAAGAAGAATCACCGGGGACAGCGTTTGAAATACTCACAACAACTATGTTGTCGTCAGCTTCAGAACCGGTCTCACCTATCTTGAGGTCGAGAGTCCCGGCGGTCAGTACGTTGTCCGAGGCGGTTTCGACATCGCTGAAGTATGCCCAGGTGCCGGCACCGGCCAGACCGATGACCAGTAAAGCTGCTATTGATAGACCTAAAATTTTCTTCATTTTTTTCTCCTTTCCTTTAAATAATTACGAACCATTTTGTTTGTTATATTTATCGTTGTTTCTAATAGGCTTCACCTCCCGTACTCAGGTTTATTATTAAGCAGTGCTAAGTGCCTCTTTGACTATATCCTTAGCCAGCCAGAGAACAAGCAGTGCCGAAGGAACGATAATTGAAAGAAACCATCCGGTCTTGGTTTGAATGAAGCTGGTTACGTAGCCCACATAGGGAATCTTGAAAAGGTAGGCACCTTTAATATCGGATGCCGATACAAACCACGGGTCGGTATCTTCGACGGCGTCGCCTTTGGTAATCAGGTTGTCACCTTTTACAGAGTGTACCCTGTGGGTTATAACCTCATTGTTAAGTTCGTAAGTGATGATAGCGCCTTTATCTACCTCACCCGATACGGGTCCGGTCACTATCATATCTCCCATATTAATGGTCGGAACCATACTCTCGCTTCTTACCAGGTACATATTGAAATCGGGAGAGAAAAAGATAAAGCCTAAAGCGGCAATAATCAGTATCAGAATTACTAAAATCGACCGACTTGCTATCTTCATTGACGCCTGACTCCTTTATCCGAATTTGTTCCCTTACTTGTTTTTCTTAATCGGGTTACGATGTTATTCTTTCCAGACCACCGGGCAGGCTATACTTGCGCATAACCGCTCTCAAACGAGCCGAAAGCTCGATACCTTCCGCTGTCTCAGGCAAATAGCCGTCGACTTCCAGAGTACTTAATTCCTTCCAGTTTGCTTTCTTCTGGTTTATCATCATAACCACGGGTATATTCCAGTATTTCCTGATACGTTTGCATGTTTCTCCGGTGTCCCGCGCCTGGCTGTCCACTATGGCAAAATCGAAATCGGTCTCGGTCTTCCAGCCCATAATTTCATGAAGACCGTCCGAGACACCCACTACTTCTATTCCTTCATCGTCAAGAATCGCAATTAACTTTTGCATCATACTGTCACGTCCGTAAACTACTACTCTCATTTTTGCTTCACTCTCAATATACACATGTAAAGTTACTAACCCCTTAAGAATGTTGTCATAACATTACAAAAAGATTACAAAATGCTTACAATGTGGTTAATGCACCGTGCGAAAAATCAGTAGGATATATGAAGGGCAGAGGAAAAAGAAAACCGAAGCTTATCGCGGCTTCGGTTTATTGTAACTGAAGGCGAGGTTTTTCGGTAAATTCAAGATGGTTTTGACATCAGGTATCCCACGCCCATTCTGGTGAGGATAATCTGCGGATTATCAGGGTTCGGCTCGATTTTTTCACGTAGTCGCCTGATATAGACTCTGAGGCTGTCCACGGAATCCGGATAGTCTTCACCCCAGACTGCTTCTGCCAGACTGGCATATGTCGCTGTCTGGCCTGCGTTTCTCATAAGAAAATGAAGAACGTTGCCCTCGGTTCGAGTAAGATTAATCTCCTCTTCTCCGCGGAATAGCTGCCTTGTGGTAGGGTCAAAACGTAATTCTCCACAGACAAGAGGGGTTTCGTCAGAAATAGAGCCGGTTCTGCGTGTTAGAGCTTTTATACGCGAAAGCAGTTCAAGCTGGTGGAAAGGTTTGGTCATATAGTCGTCCGCACCCCATTCCAGACCTTTCACAATGTCCGCTTCCTCGCCCCTGACGGTTAGAATCAGGATAGGGACACTGGAAAAAGTGCGTATTTCTTTCAATGCATCAAAACCGCTGATATCGGGTAATCCAAGGTCAAGAATAACAACATCGGGACTATCGCTTTCTACAAGCTCTATTCCTTTTTCACCCAGGTGAGTGGATACCAGATTAACATCGGGCCAGCGTATCTCAAAGGCGAGCGTAATAATCTCTATAATCTCACGGTCATCTTCGATAACTAATACCTTCATGATTCACCTTCCAGATTAGCTTGTATATTCTCACTGTTTGTTCCTGTTATGGGTAGCGAGAAGCAGAATATGCTACCTGTACCTTTTTGGCTTTTAACCCATATCTGCCCTCCGTGGAGTTCCACGAATCTTTTTGCCAGAGCTAAACCGAGCCCCAATCCACTAAGGCGTTCTCTGTCTCCTACTCGTCTAAAATAAGGTTCAAACAGGCGTTCCTGGTCCTCCTCATTGATGCCGGAACCCGTATCATGGACTTCGACGACTATGTTGTCTCTGTCTGTCCCGGCTTTTAGTGTTATTTCTCCGTTTTCAGGAGTAAATTTAAATGCATTGTTGAGAAGGTTCATTACAATCTGTCGTAAACGCTCTCTGTCAGCCAGCACGGGAGGGAGGGAAACGGGAATATCAAAAGTCATGGTCTGCCGGTTGCTGATTGCTACCGGTATCATCTCGTTAGCTATTTCATTTAGTGTTGCTGTAATATCCAGCAATTCGCGGTTTAGCTGGAGCATATCCATTTCGCCCCTTGCAAGGTCGAGTAGTTCATCGATTCTGCGATTCAGATTAGAAGCGCTACGGTCAATGCTTTGTACCAGCCTGATAGTATACTCTTCTTTTACTTCATCCAGTAATAGTTCTGTGGCTGCCAGTACGGGCGTAATCGGGGTTTTCAACTCATGAACCAGCGCTCTGGTGAATTCAACCCTTTTTTGTATCTCTTCCTCCAATCTCTGTCTCAAGGCTCTTTCCTCTTCGTACCTTTGTTGCAGCTCTTCTGCTGCTTGCTTTCGCTCGGTGATGTCACGGGCGATTCCCACGAATCCTACAGGCTGACCATCCGAACCAAGCATGGCGGACATCCTGATTTCAGTCCATATCGTAGAGCCGCCCTTTCTTTTTAGCTGGATTTCGTATTCCGGTGGACTCTGCCGGTCTCCTCGAGACAGACTGCTCCTAGCTATTTCTTCTATAAACGCAGTTTTTGCGGCCTCGAAAGTATCCGTATCGATAGATTCTTCCAGCGTCGTGTTGATAGCTTCCTCGGCAGTATATCCCGTAAGGCGTATAACTGAAGGACTGACGTACGTTAATCTGAGTTCGTTATCCATAGTCCAGATTACGTCTGTTATATTCTCAGCCAGCAGTCGGTAGCGCATCTCACTATCACGTATATCACGTCCGGCTTCCTCCAGTGCCCCAAGCATCCCGTTAATCGTGCCGGCTATAAGACCTACTTCATCCCTGCCTGTCATTTGTATACGTGTTGAAGTATCGCCACTTTCAGCGATATGGTCGATGCCCCGTATCAGGAGGTTGACTCGGTTTAAAACGCTTCTCTGTATAAGTAACCAGATGAAGGCAGCGGCAAGTATACCCACTCCGAGTACCGACAGAATGTAGTAACTGGTCACACGCTGGCCCAGCTGATAGGTATCTCTGGGCACTTCTACTTTCAGTATAATAGCTGATCGGCCATAGACATCCTCAAGTAAGGTATATCCACCGATTTGCTGTGAATCCAGGGGTTTCACGAAAATTGACTTGCCTCCCAGAAGTGGTGCCAACGCCTCTTTGAAGTCCGGATTTTCCAGAGCGCTGATAGAACGTACCGTAATAGGGAAAAGGGTGACCTGAGATAATTCATTGATTGTGCTGGTATTCAGGTAGCGTGCAAAAACCAGCGTTCCATGCGCCGGTCCCTCGTCTTCACTCGTCAGGATAGGTTGTGAGGCAAAAATCATAGGCCCTTGCTTGAGCGAGATAATCCCTGAGAAATTACTCTGCGTACCGGGGCCACTTAAAAGGGGGCTGTCACCCGAAAGATAACCGGGTAAATCCTCCGGAATTGGTATCTCCTCCTCATTCTCCAGGTCGACAGCCTTACTGAAAACGATACTGCCGGAGGAATCTAAGAATATCATAAGGTTGAGCTTTAAAACTGCGAAAGTTTCATTTCCCAGGTTTGACAGAATATACTCCTCGTCAACGTCCTCGATGAAGTCGTATGTATCATCCCGCGTAGCCCAGTCGGCAGTATCGGCTTCCAGGTCATAGATTAGATAGGATAAAGCACCCAGAGCCTGTTCTACCTGATTACTGACATTGAGTTCTTCGATGTCTTCCAGGCCTTTGATGAAAATCAGACGGGAAGCGGCATATGTGAGTCCTATGGCGGATATAAGTATCACGCCGACAATAATAATGAACTTAATTCTAAG
>CAZCMK010000024.1:0-28468 GCA_964499775.1 uncultured Dehalococcoidales bacterium
CTGTATCCCTTCATCCGCCATAGGCGGACTCAGGATGAACCCCTTTCCTGCCAGAGCCACCGGCATTGGCTGATAGGCTTTCCTGGCAGGAAAGGGGAGTTAAGGAGAGAGGGGGCGAAGCCCCCTCTCATAAATCTCTCCCCCTCTCACTCAAAATAGTTATTCTATACTAAATCATGGTATTGAGTGAGAGGGGGACAAAGGGGGTGAGTATATGTATCAATCAAAACCGAATAGTACCAAACAGAACTGTTAAAAAAACACTTGACATCTAACGAAATTTTCGTTAAGATATTCCCCATGAATAATAAAAAGAATAAAGCAGAACAAATCATCGATAGATTCGGTGGTCAGTCCTCACTCGCAAATATCCTGGGCAGGAGACAGAGCACGGTGCAGCACTGGGCAAAGACGGGTAGAATTCCGTCCCAGTGGCACGATTCTTTGCTGAAACTGGCTCGTGAAAGAGGGATAGCTCTCGAACCCGGCGACTTTGTCGCAAAGGAAACTACAAATATTGAGCCGGCTGATGGTCGGCTCGGAGTCCTCATTGTAGGTCTGGGAGCGGTCAGCTCCACGTTTATCGCCGGAGTAGAGCATGTCCGCCGCGGTACCGGGAAACCTGTCGGGTCGGTTACCCAGATGGCGACGATTCGACTCGGCAAGCGGACTGAACAGCAGACGCCCCTGATTAAGGACTTTGTCCCGCTGGCTGGTCTCGACCAGCTTGTGTTCGGCGCCTGGGACCCGATTCCTGATGACGGGTATGAAGCAGCCGTTAAGTGCGGTGTGTTGAACCGGCATCAGGACATCGAACCCATCGCAGACTTCCTCAGGTCCATTAAGCCCATGCCGGCGGTATTCGATAAAGAGTATGTAAAGCGGATTTCGGGAAACAACACCAAGAAGGCGCGGAATAAACTTGAGCTCGTCGAAGCCGTCCGGAACGACATACGCACATTCAAGTCTGATAATAAGTGTGACCGCCTCGTTATCATCTGGGCGGCCTCTACCGAAAAATTCATTACGGCGTCCGACGTCCATCAGGATTTAGAGAGTTTTAAGAAAGGGCTCGAGGGAAACGATGAGAGAATTTCACCCTCCATGATTTATGCCTATGCCGCCCTGATGGAAGGTGTTCCTTTTGCCAACGGCGCCCCGGCTCTGACGGTCGATTTCCCGGCTCTCGAAAAGCTGGCGGTCGATGAAAATGTACCGATTTGTGGGAAGGACTTCAAAACCGGTCAGACCCTGGTGAAGACAGTGATAGCCCCGATGCTGAAAGCAAGAATGCTGGGCGTAAACGGCTGGTTTTCAACCAATATACTCGGTAATCGCGACGGAGAAGTCCTTGACGAGCCTGAAAACTTCAGGACCAAGGAAGAATCGAAACTCGGTGCGCTGGAGTATATCCTCCAGCCCGACCTCTATCCGGACCTGTATTCTGAAGCCTATCATAAAGTCCGTATCAATTATTATCCCCCCCGGGGAGATGCCAAGGAAGGCTGGGATAACATAGATATATTCGGCTGGCTCGGACACCCGATGCAGATTAAGGTTAACTTCCTGTGCTCGGATTCTACCCTGGCGGCTCCTTTAGTGCTGGACCTGGCTCTATTCATGGACCTGGCGAAACGGGCTGGTCTGGGCGGAATTCAGGAATGGCTGTCTTTCTATTTTAAGAGTCCCCAGCACGCGCCTTCCGTGTATCCTGAGCACGACCTGTTTATACAGCAGACCAAGCTCAAGAATACGCTCAGGTGGTTAATGGGCGCCGAGCAAATCACCCACCTCGGTATGGAATACTACCACGAGGACTGATTTGCCAGCGTGGCTGAATCGGTACCAGCTTCTATAACCTTGAGTGCCAGTTTCATCCGGACAGAGCCCGGAGAACCAGATTACGTATTCTGGTTGGCAGGGAAAGCTCGTCCAGTTCATCAATCGTAAACCAGCCTGCGTCAGCGGCATCATCACTGGCTTTAGCTGTGCCGCTTACATACCGGGCGAGTAATCTCATTATTACCGTGTGTACCTCCACTTTTCCTTCGCCATCCCGGTAAATCTGGTCGTCGATTTCCTGTATACCTTCTATCTCGCATTCGATGCCGGTCTCTTCGAGCACTTCGCGTTTTCCCGCGTCATACACGGTTTCTCCCAATTCCACTCCACCGCCGGGTGGAGCCCACATCCCCTTGAACGGTTCGCCGCCTCTTTTTATGAGGAGTACCTTATTGTCTTTCCGAACGATTACATGCGCGCTTATCAGGGGACGATTGGGGTATCTGCGTGTGTCACCGGGTGGAAGTATACTCATTTCAGTTCTCCCTCTATTCTGAATATGTATATTTTCCCTCGTCAAGTCATAGAAGGGTACAACCGGTGTATAATCGGTGGTATTCTTAAAAACCATATTTGTATCCAGCCGTGAGAATGATACACCGATTATATCATGCCTTTCACACTGGGAAAGCTAGAAAGTGTAACACTTTTTCTACTCGACATCAAGCACGAAATCGAAACGTGCTTGCTTGCCCTCGGTGCCGTCACTCACGTCCATAACCAGGGCCGGGTCGTATACCGGGTCTGTCCTGTTTCTTTCCACATCGGGGAAGAAAAGCTGGGTCGTTACTACAGGCGATTGAGGACTGGCCTGTAGTTTAACGTGGATATGCGGAGTACGGGCGCTGTATTCGGACGGCGTCACTGTCTCAAGCCGGTAGTGTCCCGTCTCATCCGTATACTGGTGTCCCCGCAGATTATACCCGGCGTTGTCATACTCACCTCTGCCATCGGCATGCCAGAAATCAATCCAGGCTCCGGCAATCGGATTTCCTTTCCGGTCGAGCACACGTCCTTCGAGTACTAATCTTTCTCCGTACGTACCGCCTGCAGCCACGCTTTTTCTCTCGGGAGAGTCCTTCTTGTAATACGGCCCTTCGGTTACCTGATGCAGCGGTTCTCTTCCGGCGCTATTATTCTCCATAACCCCACCCTCCTTCGGCTGCCCGGAACTGTCATTCCCGACTTGATCGGGAATCTAGAGATTGAAAATCGGTTTAGGATTTTACATTACTACCCCTTATGGCGGGTGGTAATGACAAAAGGGTTTATTATCTATGGATTTTAGACAACCTTTATTTCCATACTTAAAATTGTACGCAGAGTTTAGCACACTGTATGTGACAATAGTCAACGCTTGAAGATGATGGTACCTTTCGGTTTTTGTCTATATTAAGTACTCACCCCCTTAATCCCCCTCTCACATAGGTTCTTGGTTTGTTATACGTTTACTCTTTCGTGTGAGAGGGGGAGACATTTAAGAGAGGGGGCGAAGCCCCCTCTCAGTTTTAACACCCCTCTCCAGCCAGGAGATCCTCACCCCTTTACAGTGGTTCTGGCTGGAGAGGGGTCAGGGGTGAGGTCAACATTATCAACCGAATGCAAACAGTACCAAAAAATAAAATAAGCAAGAATTACAGGTAGTATGTGCTATAATCTCTGTGAAACTTTTCAATATGTATCGGGAGGGTAATACAAAGTGACAGAGCTAAAATATTCAAAGTATATAGTAACCGAACCCAGACCTGTCCCGCCGGAGCTCAGGGAAAAGCTCGAAGCCGAGCGGAGTAAAAGAAAGTCCACCGTCGAAGCAACCCACATACTGAGCGTTGATGACGAGATAATAAAGGACATGTTCTATGCCGATTGCGTATGGCTCTGGAAGGGGTCTGCGGAAGACACCGCCGAAGAAACTCATACTCATGACTTTGACGAAGTCATCGGGTTCATCGGCTCTAACCGGGAAGACCCGCAGGACCTGGGTGGAGAAATAACCATCTGGCTGGACGGTAACAAACATGTCCTGAATAAGACCTGCCTGATATTTATACCCGCCGGTGTCAAACACTGCCCCATCCTGTTTAACAGGATAGACCGGCCTATTTTCTTCGTGACCATATCCCCCTCAAAGAGGTACAGCCGGGTAAGCGAAGGTAAAGACGCCGCTGCATCCGAAAGCAAGCCTGCCGGAAAGTCGAATTCACCTAAATATACCGTCCTCACTGAGCTTAAGAGAGACTTTGCTCCTTCCGGCTCGCCTCCGCCGCGCCCGCCGGATTCGGACCTGAAGGGTGCCCGTGTCATGCACATGGAGGACGATATAGCCGAAGGCTCCTTTTACGTGGACTTCGTCTGGATATATGAGGGCAACGGCGCCGCGCCGGCGCCCGAGCACAGCCACGACTGGGAAGAGGTAATCGCTATGGTCGGAGCCGACCCGGAAAACCCGCATGACCTCGGCGGCACGATGAGCATCGTCCTCGGCGACGAGACGCATTATATTACCAAGAGCTCGCTGGTATGCATACCCAAAGGTCTGAAACACTGTCCCTGGAGGTTCATCGACATTAAAAAACCCACCCTGGTCTTCACCGCCGGCCCCTCCGGCACATACACCGGCTCCCACACGAAAAAATAATAAGCCCCGACGGCAGGGTAAAGCAGAAAGTAAGGTTCTGTTTGCATCTGGTTGATTAAACTGTCATTGCGAGTCCGCCCGAGGCGGACGCCTGAGGCGGACGAAGCAATCTATATAAATCTTCGATATTGCCACGTCGCCCAGATGAAATTGCGATGGATAGTAATGCCTTTATACTGCAACCTTTTCAAGATAAGAAACTGGTTCCGCCTTTCGTAAGGGGTGGAATACCGTATTCTCCCTTTTTTAAAGGGAGAATACAGAGGGATTTAGCTACTCATAATTTAAACAGGAGTTTAAGAGGGGGCGGTACATTTTGTATTGAGGTTGTCCGAAAACTGTCATTCCGTGCTTGACACGGAATCCAGGTTGGTTCGTCAGAGGTGGATGCTGGATTCCCGCTTTCGCGGGAATGACGATTTTTATTATAAGCCCGTTACATTGGGAGTGGAGGGATTAAAGGGGCGAGTAATCAATATAACTAAAACTAAAATAGATTATCTAGTCCTGTTTCCTCTTTCGCTTATAGTTGTTCAAACCCAAATCCTGCATAGTGCTTCGGAAGACCATATATCTTCTGTTAGGCAGTGCGTATATGCTTAATAACCCCGTTCACTCTAAATCTATTTGAATCTGTTCTGGTTCGGCAGTAGTGATTTTAATTGTGTACTTTCCAGCTGCATTTTGTAGTGTCTTGAAATGATATCCTTCTCTCTTACCAGTGTGACCAAACATAAATATTCCCTCTGCATGCGGAACTACATCAAGAGACTGTATAGAATTTGCACGAGCTACCACTTGCAGTTGTGGGATAGGGTATCGTGACTCAATAGTCAACAAAGACTCATAAATGTGTTTTGTGTCGATTTCCCGATGTGTGGATTCAGACAGACTAATCTTTAGTTGAGCCTCAGTCTGGATATTGACTACACCTGCTGTAATGCCACCTTGTTGACCGTAACTTGTAACATGAATGTCCTGTTGTTCCTTCTCGCCTCGTTCTGGCATTGTTTCCACCCCCTTTTCCTTTATGGAATCTAAATATGCCCAAGTAAATATACCGACTAGAACAATACTTACGATGATTGAAGGATGTTGTAATACAAAATCGAGGATATTCATTATAATACCCTGTCCCGTAAGATAATCTCGTGTAGCTTCAATGATAGAATCTTTAGTGAATTCCCATATAATCCACCACAAAATCGTAGGTATATTAAAAAACCACCTTTTACGTCTGAGGATCCGTTTCCACCGCATAAGCCTATTCTATCACTTCATCAACATACGTCAATTTGAAGGGTTTCGCAATAGGCTCAAAAATTGTACAAAGCTACAACAATAGATATAATCAGCTAATTATGACCACTTCCCCAGGAACTCTGAAGACTCCCTGGTATCCCTGGATAGGAAAAAGGCCGTTCTACGGCTGGATTATAGTCATCATCGGCGCCGTCACCCAGTTCTTTCAGGGTATTGCCAGCCTGGCTTTTTCCGCCTACCTAGGCCCCCTTCAGAACCAGTTTGGCTGGAGCAGAGCCGCCCTCGCCGGTCCGCGCTCCGTTACTCAGGTAGAGGGAGCGATAACCGGACCGTTCGAAGGCCTTCTGGTAGACAGGTTCGGTCCTCGAAGGGTTGTGGCTGCCGGCATTTTCCTCACCGGCGTGGGCTTCATCCTCTTCGGCATAATGGACTCTTACTGGATGTATTACCTTTCCAGCATGGTCATTACTCTGGGAATAGGACTTCAGGGACTGCTGGTGATGTCGGTTACGGTGAATAACTGGTTCAATAAAAGACGTACCATCGCCAATTCCGTTATGGGACTTGGCTATTCGATGTCGGGAGTAATCGGTGTCCCTGCCATAACCTTTATAATTCTTCAGTCGAACTGGCAGATGGCGGCGTTTGTCACCGCTGGATTCGTCTGGGTCGTGGGCTTCCCCTTCGTCATGCTGCTCCGTGTGGGACCGGAAACCATCGGCTCCGTGCCGGACGGCAAAGTACCAGATGCTTCCGCGGCGGAACAGGACTATGTGGTTGAGGAATACGATTTTACTCTCAAGGAAGCCGTCAGGACACGGGCATTCTGGCTTCTTGCCGTCGGCTGGTCCATCAGCAATATCGGTATCCTGGGAGTCCAGGTGCATCTTTTCCTCCACCTTGAAAGTGTCGGCTTGCCCACGGCAATGGTAGCCCTGGTCTGGACGGTTGCCAGTCTCTCCAATATACCGGCAAGGCTCCTGGGCGGGTTTTTCGGGGACAGGCTGCCCAAGAGCATAATGCTGGGCGTCTCGGTGATTCTCATGGCCGTGGCTGTCTATATCCTGGCCATTGCCGATTCCCCGGCGCTCGCCTTCTTATACGCCGTCGTCTTCGGTATCGGATGGGGAATACGCACTCCTATCGTGAATGCTATCCAGGGCGAGTATTTCGGCAGAAAATCGCAGGGAATAATCAGGGGATGGCTGCAGTCTTTAGGCCTGCCTATTATCATCGCCGCCCCGGTGGTAGCCGGATATATGGCGGATTTACAGGGCACCTACCGTCCCGTATTCTCTATTATGGCTGCTATTATGCTGGTCGGCTCTATTCTCATCTTCTTCGCCACACGTCCCGCGCCTCCCGCTGATAAAGGTGTATTGAACGGAAATTAGCGGCGATTTTGTTTGACGGAGAAGCCCTGGCTTTAGTAAAGTTATCAGCAATAAAGGGAAAAAACCGGAGGGATATAATGACAGAAAAATCTACCGAAGAGCTATATCAGGAGCGAAACAAGAGAGTCAATGATGCCATCCACCTGGAAATACCGGATAGGGTCCCTATAGACATGTCTTTAGGCTATTTCCCGGCAAAGTATACCGGAGTGCCGTGTTCGGTTGTTTACTATGAGCCTGAAAAGTGGCTGGAAGCCGTTAGGGAAACGGTGCTGGACTTTCAGCCGGACTCCCTCTTTTATATTCAGGGTCTTTCACCCGGTAAAGCTATGGAGATACTCGACCCCAAGACGATGCGGTGGCCCGGATGGGGCGTCTCTCCTTACCATACCAATCAGGCACTCGAAGGTGAATGGATGAAAGCCGACGAGTATGACCTCCTTCTCACCGACCCCACGGATTTTACGCTGCGGTATTACCTGCCGCGGACTGTCGGAGCCATGGAGCCTTTCAATCAGTTGCCGAATCTTTCGCGAGGGTTCGGCTTCTTCGGCGCTATGACGCTGGCTGAGGTATTTGCAAGACCCGAGGTAGCCGCTGCAATAGAACGGTTGCAGGAAGTGGGACGGATGATTAGCGAGTGGCGTAAGCACATCCCGAATATAAACCAGGAGATTGAAAAACTCGGCTTTCCCGTAGGCGGTATGGGGGCTGGAGGAGCGCCGTTCGACCAGGTTATGAATAGTCTCCGGGGAATGCCGGGTACCATGCTGGATATGTACCGCCAGCCGGACAAGCTTCATGAACTAATCGATACCTTCCTGCAGAGGTCCCTTGCCCGTATAGCGGCAATGCCTTACCGGGATGACCATCCGCGGGTTTTCATGGCTACCCACCGCGGTTCCGATGGCTTCATGTCGCACAAGCAGTTCGAGGAGTTCTACTGGCCCGGGCTGAAACAGGTTATCCTGGCGGTTATCGATAAGGGTATGGTGCCCTGTATATTCTTCGAAGGTAACTGGACGACCCGCCTGGAGTACCTGCTTGAGCTGCCGAAGGGCAAGATAATGGCGCATTTTGACTCCACGGATATATTCAGGGCGAAAGATATACTCAAAGGTCATATCTGTATCAGGGGTAACTTCCCGGGTTCGCTACTTACTGCCGGTACTCCTGATGACGTGAGAGAACATGTTAAAAAGTTAATTGATTATGTTGGGAAGGACGGCGGATATGTTATGTGTCCCAGGGTTGTTCCCAATGAGGCTAAACCAGCCAACCTCCATGCGATGATTGATTTCACCAAGGAATACGGCGTTTATAACTAAACCGCTGGTATACCTGTCCGGTAAAAAAACCGAGTAATCTAATAATATTGGACGGGCACAGGCTCTTGTATTTATAATAATATAAGTCGCGGGAAGGAGACATGATTGACCAGCGAAGACTCCCTGGAGTGGACCAGAGAAGATTTCCCTGCTTTAAAAAGACTGCAAAACGGCAAGCCGCCGGTTTATTTTGATAATGCCTGTAATACCCTGGTACCCAGCCGGGTTATTGAAGCCCTCACCGAGTACTACAATGATTTTCCTGCCTGTGGTGAAGGCAGGAGCCGGCACTGGTTTGCCCGGGAAGTGACCGACCGCATCGACGGTAATCCTGAAAGGGGCATGAAAGGTTCCAGACCTCTAATTAAAGAGTTTATAAACGCCGCCTCAGAGAAAGAGATTATCTTTGTCCTGAATTCCAGTCACGGTATTAATATCGTTGCCCTCGGTATGCAGTTCAAACCGGGCGATATTGTCCTTCTCACCGATAAAGAGCATAACTCTGACCTTATTCCGTGGTTGAGGCTGCAGAAAAGGGGAGTCATCAAAACGGACTTCGTGGAAGCGGACGAAAACGGCGTTCTGGACCTGGATGCGCTTGAAAAAAAACTGAAGAGCCGGCAGGTCAGGCTGGTCAGCATGGCTTTCACCTCGAACCTCACGGGCTATACTATTCCCGCCAGAGAAGTTGTCGGCATAGCCCACCGCTACGGAGCTCTGGTCATGCTCGATGGCGCCCAGACGGTGCCCCACCGGAAAGTCGATGTCCGGGAGCTGGACGTTGATTTCCTGGTTTTTTCTATACACAAAATGTGCGGACCGAGAGGCGTCGGTGTCCTTTACGGTAAAAGAGAGTATCTCGGTAAAGAGTTCCATGAGGAAGATGAAGCCGGTGACGTTATCATACCCGCCATGCTCGGCGGTGATACTATCGTAGATACGGATTACAGCGAATACTCACTACTTCAGCCGCCTGAAAGGTTTGAAGTGGGGCTCCAGGACTATCCCGGCCAGATTGCCGCCGGAGCCGCCGTGGAATACCTGCAAAAGGTAGGTATGGATAAAATCGGCGCCCACGAAGAACGACTCAACAGCTACCTGTCCGGGCAGCTTATGGAGCGGTATGGAGACCTCGGCTGGTTCAGGATACTCGGACCTTCCGATGTCCACAATCGGGGCGGGATATTGACCTTCGAGGTCAAACGTCCTAACGCCAATGGAATAGCCGAGGAACTCAGCGAGAAGGGGAATGTTATGATAAGGGACGGGCAGTTCTGCGTCCATTCTTATCTGAACAAGAAGTTCGGCCAGGGATGGGCTGGCCCCCAGTTGCCGAATGAGCAGAGAATGACGTACCGGGCTTCCCTGTATTTTTATAATACCCTGGAAGAGTGCCGTGTTTTCCTGGACACGCTGCACGAGGTTTTCAGGGAACGCATCTATGTGTAAATATACTGTAAGCCACTGAAAGAGGAACAACTGCCGATGGATGAAGCAGTAGCGCAAAAATACCGTGAGTTGCTGGCAAAGGGTTTTGAGAATGCCGGGTCTTTTGAAAATCCTACGATGTTTATCGATACCAAAGCAGAGGGAGTTACTATCTGCGGAAAAGGCGAGAGTGACTACATCAACATCTATGTCATGGTCAGTAACGGCGTAATCGATGATATAAAATATTTGTGCAGCTGCGACCCCACGGCGAACGTTGTAATCGAGGTGCTGTGCGAACTGGTAAGAGGCAAAACTATAGCCCAGGCGAAAGCGTTAACCAGAGAGCAGTTTTACGAGGCGATAGGCAGTGACGGAGGTACCGTACGCCGTAAAGTCTGGGGCTCCATAGAGATGCTTAACCGCGTTTTCGGTCGTTTCGAGACTAAAATGGCTGAGTCCAAAAACTAACCCCCGCTTTAGGTATCCGCACTGATAAAACTGCCTATCAACGGGTCATAGTACCTCGCCCCGCATTAGTATAGCCCTGTATCATCCAACCTCTGGCCCGTAAACTTTTTATCGGTGGGGACATCACCGGAACGTGTCCCGCCGTAGGGGTAGTATTTGATATTTCCGAGGGAATCACCGTTGGTATCTGTGGTCAGAGACGTGCCGGTGAGAGCTTGCCCCGTACCTGATACGGGGTGGTCCCTTCGCCTTCGCTCAGGACAAGCCTGGTGGATTATATTATTAAGGTGCGAAAAATAACGACCACCTGAGGTACTATTCTATCGTAAAGGTGGGTACCATAAAATGAAGCATGCGGTGGTTTCGGCTTTAACACAGTTCACCTACGAATCTATAGTAGCTTCATTTTAACTTGAAAGAAGGAGGATTGCTAGTAATCCATCTAGCATTCGGTCTCCCCCGTTTCTTTCAATTTTGAATCATCTATAGGAATATGTCGATAACTCTTATGTTTACTTTTAATAATAAATATGCCGAATAAAATAATACGACATTAATCAAAATAATTATAACCCAAACAAATATTCCTCGTATTGTCTTAAAAGATAATGTCGTAACATAAAAGTCCTTACCTTCTATAAGCTTTATTAATTTCTTTCTCGAAAATGGAACAGTCAGCAGTAAATGAGATAATGCAATAAATAGAAATCCCCATCCGACACCTGCGAATATATTTAAAAATAATATACAAATAATACCAACTAGTACTGCTACCTTAGTAAATTTATATGGGAAATTTTCAGGAAAGAAATCTATTTTCATCCAACATTCCTTATAAAAATATATAAATTAATAATGGCAAGTTATTGTGTTATCCAGTTCCAAAACCAATCTGATGACTTAAATGGGTTAGGGAATGCTTTACCTTGCACTTCTCTAAGGATAATATTTGCTCCCCACAGATCGAAAAATACTCCAATAGCATCCATCGCTAATCCTGGTAACGTCGCAATACCAGAATAACTGAGTATAGCCCCACTCACTGTTAATTGCAGTCCTATTATTTCTATTACTGATCCTATAGATATAATAGCAATACTTTCTATAGCTTTATATGTATGCGTAACAAAATCCTCTCGATTTGCGGAAAAGGTATATTTATCAGTTTCTTTTATTTTTCCGTTTTCAATATATACATAGTTATGGCTTTTTTGTGATTCTATTTGAAGAAGTCCCGTATTCATACTTGCTTTAAATACTGTATCAGATTCCTCAAGTATTTTCGCTACTTCTACATACTCTACCCGGAATTCACTATATGTCTGGTATTCTTCTGAGGTAATTGTTTCTATGAATTCTTCAGAACCGGCAGCCATCGCATACATTTCAGGGTTCATTAGAAGGTAATCAATAGCATTAACATCCATACCGTTAATGGTAACTACATGCCCGCTCGGGTCTGTATACTTCAGCGGATTGTTAAGGCAGTAAGAATACCTGTTGAAAGACTGCGGATTAGCGGGCATTTTTTACTCTGGAACCCCGGATGAATATCAACCCGTGATTGAATGTCTCCTGTTGCAGCGTGGGCAGGTGATATTGCCGCCTTTGAACCCGGGAGGAAGCTTCATCTTGGTGCCACACTGGCAGTCTACAGTTTGATACTGGTGTGCCTTCCATAAAGCGTTCTGTGTTTCTCGGATTCGTTGCGTTTCATTCGGATCATCCACCTTTGATGAAGGTGTATTTGGCGGTAAGGGAACGTTTTCACCTACCAGACCTGTTGCGGGGATAACTCCACCACCCCTTTTGTGTACCTGGGTGTAAGTTTCGTTATAGTTGATATAAGAAGCTCCTCCCATTTTACGCAGTATATTAATCCTCTCCGATATGGGTGGATGAGTGCTTGATAAATCACTGAACTTAACACCTTTCTTGCGGAATGGATTTACTATATACATCGGCGCAGTTGCCTTGTTAGCCGATTGCAACTGCCCTGTTGACCTCCCCAGCTTATCCAGTGCTGAAGCCAGTCCTTCCGGATAACGGGTATACAACGCCGATGAAGCATCGGCAAGGTATTCTCTTTTCCTTGATACTGCAAAATAGATAAGCTGGGCTAGAATCGGCGCCAGTATTGCCAGAGCTATCGCTACAATCATTATGATAAGCTGAGCCTGGCCACCACCGCCACCGCGGGATGAACTCCTGGACCTGCCTGCGCCGCCGAAAAGCATAATTCGTGAGCCGTACCATGCCAGGATAACTATTGTCCCCAGCAGGACGCTGGTCATAGCCATCAGTAGCACGTCACGGTAAGTCCAGTTTTATCATCACAAGTAACCGGGCCATTGAAGAATGGCTGGGACTCTTTGATGACCCTATCCTGGGTAACAGTGCCCTGGACCGTCTGGCTAATGCCAGCTACCAGGTCGTCATCGAAGGAACCAGCTACCGGGAGCATCTCTCCCCGCATCGCCGTAAGAAGGAGGTGATTGACACCCTATAGTGATAATGCTAAAACAATAAGACCACCGGGTGGGTCAATGTATGTGGCGATTGGTGGTTCAATGATAGTGGCGATTCACATGATGCGTCCAATTAAGCACCTCTCAGTAAAGGATCTAATGAGGACCGAATATCGGTAATAAACCAGGAAAGATGGGTCTTCCGTTTATTCTGTATTCCTTCCGTGATAAATCCTATTTCAGTGTATAAAAAAGGAACTGCACCTATAAAGCTAATTATCCCTCCATGTGCAGCGACGATTATTGTTCCAATCACTAATATGCCTCCACCAATTACCAAAACATAACCACTTAATACTTCAGTAGTCCTATCCCAGTTTATTACGTTAAGAGAATTATCATAGGGAATGTAGACTTCACTATCATTCCATCCATAATAATTAAGTTTATTATCAATTCTACTATAAAATATTAGACCTTTACTTGTTGATGTTTCCGAAGCGGGTAGTCCCACCTCATATACTGTATCAGCTTCCTCTAAATTTTCAGCTAACTCACCAGAAGATTCGCGGAACCCAGTATATGTCTGATATTCTTCTGATGTAATTGTCTCTATGAATTCTTCGGAATCGGCAGCCATCGCATACAGTTCAGGGTTCATTAGAAGGTAATCAATAGCATTAATATCCATACCGTTTACCATGACTAAACGACCGCTGGGATCTATATACTTCAGAGGGTTATTTATACAATAGGAATATCTGTTGAAAGCCTGTGGGTTCATGGGGTCGGGGATTATGGTATCCGCGCTTATAAACCTGCCTATAGATGGGTCATAATATCTCGCACCGTAGTAGTAAAGTCCTGTATCATCCAGCCTCTGGCCTGTAAACTTTTTATCCGTGGGGACGTAGTATTGGTCCCTCTTGAAGGTAATTTATATTCATTTTAGCTTGGGAGAGAGGAGGGTTGCTATCAGTAAAAATATAATTCACTATTGGGTAATATGTCACTCAGTTTATTCCAACTGATCTATTATGGATTCGACTATTTTATTAGATTCTTCGTTTGGGAGATTATGTGTTTCAACTATGTAATAGATATTGTGTGAGTTGAAGCTATAATATGAATCAGAATCAGGCGACCAGTCATCTCTGGTCTTGATAACCGATATACCTTCATTCTCTATCCTTTCCAATTCAGGATTAAACTCCGGATCACCAAGTGAGGAGCTATAGTTTCTCTCTCTAATAATAATGATTCTCGGTAACTTATGTTCGGAGTTTAGGTGATATTTAATATTAACTTCAATGTTATTATCGTCTCTAAATTGACCAAGTGGTCCATCAATATCAGGTAGGTACGTGTCCTGCAGGTTATTCGGAAGATAAGTTGGTAGTAATATTGGGAAAGGTATCTCTTTCTGAGCTTTAGCCAAGTCTTTTGTGTAAAAGCGTCCTTGAATTTCTACCCAGTAGAGAATTTCATTCGAGGTTGAATCCGGCTGTATAGATTTGGAGTTGCCAGCGTCATCTACTTGGTGACTACAACTGCTTAAAAAAAGTATAAACATAAATATAAGTAAAAATAGAAAGTGTTGCTTTTTCATATGTTTTCCTGTAAAGAGATAAGGTATATATTCAATTATTTTTTATAGTAATAGGATTTTTCTTAGAATGCAATTTATCTTCTTTTACTTGCCCTCCCAAATTAGAATAGACCATGAGTTGGGGATTATGTGATACCCAGGATTGGATGGATCAGGATCATTTGTCAAAGCGCTCACGTTTAAATCTACCTCTATCTTCGATCTTGGAAAACCATTGACTAAAGTAATTGATCCTTCATTATGGATTGTATTAGGAGTAGTCCATATTGGTTTTTTGATATTCTTCATACTAATATATCCCCACACAATCCTATATTCTCCATTAACCAATGGTAATTTAGGTGCAAGAGATTGATTATCTTCCGGTGGCTCTTCTCCTCCAAGGGTCGACAAGTCAACCCATCCAACTCCAGGGAGATAAAGCCAATTACCATTATCATTATCAGGCTGGTGGCCTGTTGGGTCGATATACTTCAATGGATTATTTATACAGTAAGAATACCTGTTAAAAGCTTGGGGGTTTATGGGGTCGGGGATAATGGTATCCGCGCTGATAAACCTGCCTATCTCAGGGTCATAGTACCTCGCCCCGTAATAGTAAAGACCCGTTTCATCGAGCCTCTGCCCGGTAAACTTCTTGTCTGTTGGTACGCCACCGGAGCGTGCCCCGCCGTAGGGGTAGTATTTGATAGTGCCGAGGGAGGTGCCGTTCTCGTCCGTAGTCATTAGTCCATTGCCGAGGTTGATTTCAGTGGGCAGCCCAAGACCGTTATAAAGAGTGCTGGTAATCAGGTTTCCGGCATAGGTGCCGGAATGCCTACTTTGGCCTCCCCTCCAGTGATGCCGCCTCCTGTCGCTGCGAAGACGGGTCGAACGGACTGCACGAGACAACGACGAATACGCAGGGTCTCTTTACGTTCTTCCATGTCAGCGGGAAATGCGCCAGTCCCGTGGGCACGAATACGCAGGCCGAAGTATTGATTTCGATTTTCTCCAGCTCCTCTCCTTCTCCCAGCCAGAACTCGGCTTCAGCTCCCAGGTCGGTCGGGTCCTCCGGGTTCGTTCCCATGAAAAGAAACATCTCATCGAAATCATCGTGTTTGTGCGGCGCCAGGCCGCCTCCGGTGCCGGTACCCACCGTAAAGTCCCCTGAAATAATACCGGACTCAAGGCCTACCAGGGATTCCGGGATTATTCTGCTGCCGACCCAGACCAGCGGACCTGTATCCACCTGCCCGGCAACATCCAGTTTGTCGGGTATCTCGAGCCGGCCTCCCTCTCCGATAACCGCCGGTTTTCTTATCACGTATTTGGCGTATCTTGATTCTGCCATAATCACCTCTCCGTATATGTTGTTGGTTTCTCTAGCTTGAATAGACCGGACTCAAAACCAGTCCGATTGAGATAATCATGTTACCAGAAACAGGTCTATTAGTATACCGCCTTTATATCCGGTACTTTTTACATCTGGTTGTGTACACTGTCATTGCGAGTCCGCCTCAGGCGGACGATAGAATAGGGACAACGAAGCAATCTCTAGAGATTAATATAGATTGCTTCGCCCGCCTCTGGCGGAAGGCGGGCAGGCCTTAGTCTCCCTTTACGAAAGTGGGAAATAAGGTGAGGTTATAATAAATTGTCATTCCGTGCTTGACACGGAATCCAGGTTTGTCCGCAAGAGACGAATACTGGATTCCGGCTTTCGCCGGAATGACAGAAGTGAAAGGAAAAGGAATCAAGAGGGACGGAGTCCCTCTTTTATAAAACTCCCCCTTCCCCTTCTCAAGGGGAAGGGGGATACAGGGGGATGGGGAAGGTAGTCGTGTGGAATACGTTTGGTATGATTTTCTTCTATCTTCTCCCTAGTATGTTGTTTTTGAATCTATCGGGAGACTATGGATATAGTCTCCTTTGTCAAACAACCCATCGGATTGTTTTATGTGTATCTCTTTGATAGATAAGGGTGTCTTTATTACTGGCGAACTCTGAACCTGATTACCAGGCATGAGTCTTAGCGGTCCTTTTTATCTTGCTATTTTCCGTTAAGTTCATTATTTCAAGTCCAATTCAGAAGTTATTTCTCCCACACTTTGACATGGCCGTGAGGTAACTATAAACTAGACACACTCATTTAATAATGTTTATGTAGGTTACAGGAGTTCAGATTGACCAGTGAGACTAATAAGTCTGAAATGTATGTGGAGTTCTCGCTTGACCATATAGCAATAAGCGTCTCCAACCTTGATGTCAGCATCGATTTCTACACTGAATTATTTGGTTTCACCTGCGAAAGAATCATTGAAATGCCGAACAAGGCTGGTAGAATCGCTCTTCTTAAGAAACCGGATTTTACAATTGAAATGTTTCAATTCACCGATGTTCTCCCTTTTCCGAATGACATCAATATGCCTTTAAATGACCTGAAAGTTATAGGTGTGAAGCATTTCGCGCTCCGGGTGAAAGATATATGGGACGCCGCTACCTTCTTAAAGAAACACGGAGTTGAGTTCGTTAATGATCCGGTTATAGGCGCGAGAGGTTTCAACCGGTTCTTTGTCAAAGACCCTGATGGAATACCATTAGAGTTAACTGAAGGTCCCGGCAGTGTTTAGTAAGTAACTTTTATGACGGATATGCGCATTAAATAATTCGATGGAATGTATTGCCCATGCGTGAAAAGTACTGTTGCATATCCAGTTAATATATGACAAAGTTCCAATACGGTTTCAGGTATATCAGGGGAATGTATCATATGAAGAGTTCTAAAGAGAAATGGACAGAAGAAGCCGGAGAAAAACTACTACGGGAAATTGGTATTAAAGAGGGTCAAAAAGTATTGGATTTTGGTTGTGGGTCAGGTAACTATACGCTTCCTACAGCAGGAATAGTTGGGAGAAGTGGTTTAGTCTACGCTCTGGATAAAGACAAGAGGGTTCTAGACGAGTTAATGCATAAAGCTGAATCAATGGGTATGCATAATGTATTAAGAATAGATATATCGAAGGATTCAGGGATTCCCCTCGACAATGAATGCGTTGATGTAGTATTTCTCTTTGATGTTCTACATTTCTATTACTTTCCTGAGGAAGATAGTAGAAAGCGTTTGTTACGTGATGTATATCGAGTTCTAAAACCAGATGCTGTCTTGCTGCTTTGCCCTACTCACCTTCAGTCATATATGGAACCAAAACTGGAGAAGGTCGAGAGAGAAGTAATTGAAGTAAATCTTGATTTTGAATGTGAGTATTCCGGAACACTGATAATTCATGATAAGAATCTTGAGAAAAATCAAGTAATGTGTTTTAGAAAGAATGTATGGAAATAACAACCTGGCTTTCTGCTTGATGGCTGTGATATTGATATGATAATTACGCGCCCATACTCAGCCAAACCCTTCAAGCCAGTTATAAAAAGTTAAAATATTTTAGGGCAGTGTAATTTTACCAGATCGCTGAAGAGCATCGTTTTAAGCAGTCCTTCGTCTTCCTTTCCCTTGATAAAATCAAGGGAATTTTTCATCCCCTCAAACCACTCGGGACCTCCATTCTCTTTTAATTGAGAGTTTTCCATCCAGCAATACCACCTCGCTTCCTGGTGCGTTCCGTCTATTATACGGAGATTAATGGCATCCCGGAGAGCCCGGTCAAACTGCGAAGCTGACAGCTTCGTTATATTATCTCAGAAATAATCACCTCCATCTATAGCATCCTGATACGGTATTACATCGCCTGTGGCATTCCAAAGATGTATCGAAGGTCTCGGGCATAGCGCAAAATTGTGCCCCGGCGCTCTGTAAGGTGCCGTAGCCTGGTAAGGGAAAGCGGTTATCGATGGTCGGATATGGTACCACTTAAAACCGAGAGCATCGCAGATATCATAGGTATATTTATCCCTGTGGGAACCCCATCTCCTACCACCTAGTATCGGTCTTCCGATTACGTCCTCCAACTCCTTTTTCCTGTCGGATATAAACTTCAGCTGGACTTCGTAGTTATCCTCCAGCCTTTCAATACCACTCCAGTCCAGTTCAATCTCGAAGCCGGCATCCGCCAGTTTCCTTATATAGGTATTGCTCAGGGCGCCTTCGTTTAGCTCCAGGTCACATACAAATCCCCTCTTTACCATTTCATCGATTCGCTTTGAAACCTGCTCCTGAGTCTCCATTCCTCCAATAGACATGCACATTGGAATGGGGATTCGAGCATGCCCCGAGGAGTTGTTCCAGAGATGGGAAACATAGATATGGTCTTTTAAGGCAGCCGCCGTATCAAATACTGTCCCTTCAGTGCAGTAGGGGCAGGCATACTTAATTCCCGGAGGACGTTCATCAGCGGGAACAGCCCCACCTGCTTGCATTCCTATATCTCCTGAAATTCCTCTGTTTGTAATATCTTTCTGTGGAGACATTCCTTTCCTCCTTGCTTAGATTAATTCTATGTTTTGATATTCGTTCGCTCTCAGCTATCCAATCTATTCTTCTCTAGTGACCAGCCCCCAAGTAGGTTACCACTTACAGAGTTAGGTTTACAGGTATTTTAGCCTCAGGTGCCGGTACCGACGGTAAAATCACCTGAAATGATGCCGGACTCCAGGCCTACCAGGGATTCCGGATTATTCTGCTGCCGACCCGGACCAGCGGGCCCGTATCCACCTGACCGGCAACATCCAGTTTATCGGGTATCTCAAGCCGGCCTACCTCTCCGATAACCGCCGGTTTTCTTATCACGTATTTTGCGTATCTTGATTCTGCCATGAATACCTCCCTGTACCTGCTTTAATTATTAACGGATTGAGTATAACGGACTCTCTCCGGCCCGGTTGAGGTAATCATGTTACCAGAAACAGGCTTATTAGTATACTTCTTATATTTTTAACTACATTAAATGAAGGTTAAGAGTAATAATTCCCCCTAAAAGATTGTCCCCTGAACGTCATTCCGTGCTTGACACGGAATCCAGGAAGGGCTGCCATAGGCAGTAATGTACGATTTTGGTTATTACCCGGTTGAATAATAGCCTGTACCGATGTAGAATGCTAAACGCCGGTTATTACTTTTTAGTACAATATACAGTCGTTATTCGGAGGTGAAAATGAGCGCAGCAGTAAGGGACTTATCCATATTCAATGATTTCAATTTTAAGATGAAACCCGTGGGCATAAAGTTCCTCCTCTTCAAGCCGGATAAAGCGGAGAAGCTTGATAAAAACCTGTCTTTTTGTGAGATGATAAAGGAAGCCCAGGAAGCGGAGCCTTTTTACGTAACGGTTGAGAATTTTACCTGCGTCGGACCGATACTTCTGGGCATGGCGGAGGGCGACCCGGTATTCGAAAGCGGTCATATTGGCCAGAGCCTGCATATTTTCGAAGAAGCCCGCGCCAATCGCAGACTATACCATTACATCACCAGGCTGGAGAAGAACAGCGTCAACTATGTCGTCTTTTCTTCGCTGGATAAGCTGACGTTCGACCCTGACGTGCTGATACTCTCCGCCGACGCCGCTCAGCTTGAAATCATACTCAGAGCGATGTGTTTTTCAACCGGCAAGATGTGGACCAGTAAGGGGACGCCGGTTATCGCCTGTTCGTGGTTGACCACATATCCCTATATAAGCGGGGAAATGAATTATATCATCACCGATGTGTCTCACGGTATGAAAGCCAAGCAGGTGTTTCCTCCCGGGACTGTACTCGTCTCGGTTCCCTACGATGAACTTTCTCACTTAATCGAGGGCTTGCAGAAGATTGAGTGGCTGCCTGCAATGTACACCGAAGGCAGGGAGGCGCACGACCGCAAGTTCAGGGAAACAATCGAGTCCCTGCACCGGAAACTGGAAGCGCAATAAGAGCCGGATAAATCGCTATTAGTCACCGGGCACAGAAGCTGATAAAGTTATCGGGTGCACCTCACAAACCCGATATCGTTAGCTGGCGCACCATCCTGACCTTACCCTGGAAGGTTCTTACTTCTTCGGTTTCTTGGAGCGGTTAACGTGCTCGTAGTATTCGTGGAATAGTATCCGTTTCCATAGCGGAGGCTTTTCCTGGCTGGCACCACAGTGCTCGCAGGTTTCACTGTCTTTAGGTATCTGAACCAGGCAATCCAGACAGTACTTAAACGGGCTCTTCCGTTTCAAATAAAGATTGAAGCCTATCAGCAATACCAGTAAACCGGTAACTGTCCACCCGAATATGTCACCGTATTTTGTGTAGAATGTCCTCTCGGTGGTGAAAGATATCTTCCCGGCTACTATCTCCTGCTCGGGTGCGGTATCATCGATTACTCTGCCATACGGGTCGATAAGCATGGACCCGGCGTAGTCACCGACAACACAGGCCGTAAACATCCGGTGTTCAGCGGCGCGGTAGACGGCATTGGTGCCCAGCATCCATGAGAAAGCATAGACGTTAGGGCTGCCTGTCTGGACAACCAAAAACTCTGCTCCTTTATTCGCCAGGTCTCTGGCTGGCAGTGTCGAGCCCGTTTCTATACAGTCCAGCATCGCTATGTTGCCCAGCTCGGTGTCGATGACATGGACCTCGGGGAAAAACAGACCTCTTATGCCGTCATCTTTTATCCTCTGGGGGATGGTTCCGAAGTGATAACCCATATTGTGATAACCTATTTCACCCGTGGGAGAAACGACTGCGTTAAGTTTCTCACCGAAGCTGATAAGATATAAGTTATGCTCCTGCGCAAAATCTATGTAAGGCTCCACCCAGAAGCCTTCGAGCACCAGGGCTGGCCATATAACGAGCTGAGGGTCATACTTTAGCGCTTCCTCGGAAAAACCGACATACTGCTCCGGCAGGTTTTCTTCATTCCGCGGTACCTGGACAATAACGGCGGAAGTATCTCCCTGTTCTGCTGAAGGAAGGGTAACCCATCCCAGACAGAGGATGATTACAAAAACGACCACTGCCCCAATGGCTGTCTTTGATATCCGCTTGGCTTCCCGATACTGGATTATCCCCCGGGCAATACCGCAGTTAACTAAAAGGACAAGGAAGGTGACTCCATACATACCGGTAAATGAAGTGAGTCTGAGGATTGGCGGACTGGCCCATTGAGTCTTGGCGACCGACCAGAAACCCACAACAGCGCCAACCTGCATCACCAAGGGTATGTTCATTACCAGGAATTCGATACCGGTGCAGACTATGGGTATAACGAATATCTGTAGTCCGGAAGGTATATACTGAAATTGTTCGGAAGCCATGTGTTTCGGCTTCCAGTACACCTTTGTATATTCGCCGTATATTTCTACTCCAATAAAGAAAGCCAGGGCGAGACCGATAATAAACCACAGCCAGAAAAGACTCTCAAGATGTGTATAATGAGCGAGCATATCGGGAATCCACCAGGCAAACCCGATTACCAGGGGTACCGCACCGAGCCCGACAATTCTGGCTAATCTCGTTATTCCATTCGTGCTCGTCTGATAAAACAGGGTAATGAGGACGGGCACAAAGGCAAACCAGCCTAAAAACCCGCCGAACTTGAACGGTGGCAGGCTGAGTAGAAGCAATATGCCGGATAACACTGCCAGCAGATAGCTGTATCTTGCTCTCACGATATTACCTTCCAGACTGGCTATTCAAGAATATATATATACTACACCCTGTTGTCAATAACAATCTGTTCCTTACAGGGGAATACATGTTTTCCGCATCAAAGTGCCCTCTTTGGCTGAGGAGTAGACGTTCCGGACATTTGTGACTCAGTCCCATCCGTGAGTTGTATATTTATTAAGGCTAGCTCCCGGTTGACCTGTAATGCCTGACGCCGAACCTCCATACCGCTAGAGACACCATCAAGAAGATTACCCCTACAATTGGTGAAGTCCACTGAAACCATAGGGGCGACTGTAGTACGTCGGGCTTTTCCATGATAGCCAGCAGAGGAAAGTAATTCACGCACGCCACCGGTACCACGAAAATAAAGAAACTGGCGAACCACCGGTTTAGTATCGGCAGCGGCCATTGTAGAGCGTATACCCCTCCGTAAGTGAATGAGTTCATCACCTCCAGGCTCTGTGTCGACCAGAAACACATCGTTGCCTGCATTATCAATAATCCAGTGAATACCGCTATTCCGCCGATAACGGAAAAGATAAGCAATACCACCTTTGCCGGATTCCAGATAATCCCCAGGTTGACCGACGCCCACATGAATATCGCCAGTCCCTGCAGGAACCTTCCGAACCTCAGCAGCAGAAAGTCATGGGCTATAATCTGCAGCTCCGTGGCTCTGGGACGCAGCAGCACCCGGTCGAACTCCCCGCTGATTACCTGAAGGTCGAACGTGTCGAAGCCTCTTCCAAACGCCTCGGATAATACGTAGCCGATGTTGATGAGCCCGTAAAACATAGCGACTTCCTCTAGCTGCCATCCCTGGAGAGAACCGAATCTGGCGAACAGCACCAGAATCGCCACGAACTCTATGATGGTTACGACGAGATTACCGATAGTAAATAATATGAAAGAAGCCTTATACTGCATCTGGCTTCTGATATTTATACGGATGAGTTTGAGATACAGCTTCAAGGAATCGAGCATTCTATCCTCCCTGCACCACAACCCTTTTCATGCCCATGGACACCAGCCGGATGCCGATAATGACAAATACGCCTGTCCAGAAGAGCTGCAGCAGACCGAGTGAGAATATATCTGAAGCGGGAATCATTCCCAGATAAAAGCGAAACGGGATATCGACCAGTCCGCTGAACGGCAGGAACCTTAGCAGTTGCTGTAACCGGTCGGGGAAAAAGGCAAGCGGCACTATAAGGCCTGAGAGCACCATTATCACCGCCGGGAATATCCTTTGCATTCCGTCCCCGGCGATTGTCCACATGCTTGAAATCGTAATCAGATTGGAGATGGCGCATCCGAGCAGTAACGCCATAAAAATCGAAAGAAACCAGGCGCCTCCGGCGGCTGCGGAAACAGGCAGCGCTGCTTTGAATCCGGTCGGCAGGAAAAGGACGACGATGAACATGGGTATCCCGGTCATCATCGTCGGGACGAGTCTCAGTGAGACTAAACGCGAATACCATAAGAAATAGAGGTTCAGCGGACGGCACATCTCATAGGCTACGTTGCCCGAGCGTATCATTGCCATGACTTCCTGGTCACCGTTCCACGGTTGCATCCGGAAAGTCGCCTGTCCCAGCCAGGCGTAGGCTACCGCCTGTTGCAGTGACATCGGCTGGACTTGGCTGCTGGAGGCGTAAAAAGCATGGTATACCATGATAATCACGAAACCGAAGAAGAACTGTGTGAACAGAGCCGCCGCGGCAGCGGCCCGGTACTGCAGCTGCACGGCGACTCTGAGTCTGAAAATGGATATATACGCTTTCAAAGCTTGAACCCGTGATACATTTTAGCCACGATTTCTTCAATAGGCGGGTTTTCGACGATGAAGTCCTTGATTTGATTGTTAGCGGAGATTGTCCTGATAAGTTCGTTGGCGGATATTTTCAGTGGATTGAAGCGGAATTCCGCGTGGTTTTCGCTCTGCCCTGTCAGTCTGGCGACCGAATAGTCAAGCTTTCTGGGTTCTTCGAGGAAGTCAATCTTAACGATTCTTTCCGGGATTACGGCGTTTCTTAGCTGGCTGATATTTCCATCGAAGAGTATCGTCCCTTTGCCGATGACCATTATCCTCGAGCACAGTGCTTCGATATCGTCCATGTCATGGGTGGTGAGAATAACCGTCACCTTTCTTTCTCTGTTTATTTTCCTGATGAAGTCACGCACCGCTATCTTTGATACCGCGTCCAGCCCGATGGTCGGCTCGTCGAGAAACAGTATCGGTGGCTGGTGTAACAGCGATGCGGCAAGTTCGCACCTCATCTTCTGCCCGAGACTTAGCTGTCTGACCGGCATCTCCAGCAGAGTTTGCAGTGATAGTACGTCGACCAGTTCATCCTTCATTCTCGTGTAGGACTGCTGGGGAATCCGGTATATGTCTTTCAACAGGTCGAAAGAGTCGATGACCGGGACATCCCACCACAGTTGAGTCCTCTGTCCGAACACCACCCCGATATGCCTCACGTGCTCTTTCCTCTGTCTCCACGGCGTCCGCCCAAGTATCTCGCATTTCCCGGAGTCGGGCACCAGGATGCCGCTCAGGATTTTTACCGTGGTCGATTTACCGGCGCCATTCGGCCCTATGTAGCCTGTCAGGTCTCCCTGTTCGAGCTCGAACGAGATGCCTTTTAACGCCTGAATCGTCTCGTATTCCCGTTTGATGAAACCTTTGAACGAGTTCAGCAGCCCGCTTTGTCGCCTGGCGACCTTAAATGATTTCTTCAGGTCTTCGACCACGATTTGAGACACGTCTAAACTCCTCTGGGAAAAATAAAATATGCGGATAAGCATATTAGCGTATCACACAAGACCAAAAAAGTCAAACTGTATATTGGGTAATGTATAATTTTTAATGAATGTAATTGAAAATAAATACTATAGTAATTAATAATTTAGGGGTTAACTATTAGTTGTTGGTTAATGCTTGTTTTAACGGTGATTATGGTGATTCAAGATAGTGCAAATAGTCGCCCTGGTTGCCACTCAATATTTGTGCGGCAACGTCACAGTCTAACCAATAGTAAGTAAAACGAAGTCCTTTGTCTTCAGTCCCGGCGGAAACGATATGCTCCCAACGCTCTGGCAGCGTCTGTGAGGTTATAAGGTGGAAGACATAGCGCTCATTATCTTCATTTCGATCCGCATTGAACCAGTGGAATTTACCAATATAGCTTTGCATCTCTAATTCAAGTATCCCACTTTCCTCCCGAGCTTCTCGAAGGGCTGCTTCTTCTTGAGTCTCATCGGGCTCAACACTCCCGGCTGGTACCTGTACCCCGGCATCGGGATAGTCCACATGTTCGAATACCAGAACTTGTAGTGAACCACCGCGTTCGCGCGTGATGTAGCATTGTACTTTTTGTTTGGATTGCATAATGCTTTCTTTCCTGATTGTTGCAGACTAATGGATAATTATGGTTTTATTCGGTTTTGGTTGATATATGTACTCACCCCCTTTGTCCCCCTCTCACTCAATACCGTGATTTAGTATAGAATAACTATTTTGAGTGAGAGGGGGAGATGTTTATGAGAGGGGGCTTCGCCCCCTCTCTCCTTAACTCCCCTTTCCTGCCATGAAAGCCTCTCAGCCAGTGCCGGTGGTTCTGGCAGGAAAGGGGATATAGGGGATAGGTAATAATAAACAACCAAACAAACAGAACCATAATTATCTGTTCTCGCTTATAAAGAAACGGAGGTTAGTGCTGTATCAGGAGTAAAACTTACTTCCCGGTGTATCTCCTGTAAAAAGCCAAGCCTGGTTAACCGTACCCTGGCGGCGCCTGTTGAGACATCGAACGCTTCGGTAACCTTGCCTGTTAGCTCCCCTGCCTGCTCTGAATCAACCGGGACCCAGTTCAGTCCGTACCGTACTTTTATAACGCTCTGGAACAGCTTTCGTACCACCGAAAGCGGCATGAGAAGAGCTCCGCAGGCGTAACTCGCCTGCCATTCCATCCAGTCCGAAACAGGCGCGTCGAGCAGACTGCTTCGCTTGCATCTCGGACCTGTTTCCGGTCTGTGCTTGTACACGTACTTCATACGAAAATTGTTGTATTTACGTCGCTGGATAGTCAATTTCATGCCTGTGTCCGCTACGGGTCTTCTGTTCTGGTTATAGTCCCATAAAAACGTGTGGAATTTAACGTGGCCGTACTCATGCGCCAGCGTTGTCCGCAAACGATTGTACATCAGGCTGTCCAGAGATAGTTCCCGCGCAATCCTGACCGCCGGCTTTTTATGCGGAAAGAAATCGGTCAGCCCCTCAACGTCCTCGCCCGCGCCGGAGAGGTCGGCGTACAAATTGAGGTCGGAGGTATCCCGTTCTATCATCACGCACAGGTCATCGGTGGATATGGGAAAACGGCACACGCCGTATCTCTGTTCCAGGAATTCTGAGGCTATCCGCTCGCACTCGATATCCAGTTCTTCCTGGTCATAATAAGGTCGCCACCGAAAACGACCCGTTTCATCTATAATCCACTTCATTCTTCTTTGCCGCCCTGGCCTCTGCGGTAGCTGCGAGCAAACGCCTCGAATGCTTCCCGCACCTGCGCCGGATTTACCGGAGCCATTTCTCTGTATTTCGGCGGGATTTCATGGGCTAAAAAGTAAAAATATTCCTCGGGTACCTCGAGTATTCTGGCGAATTGACTGATGAGGTACTCGCCGGGAGGGTTGCGCCGGTCTCTCTCGATATCGTTCAGGTACTGCGGAGATATAGCTGTTCCGTCTTCCTTCAGTATTGATGAGGCAAGCTGTTTTTGACTTAGCTGTTTTGACTTACGCGCCTCTGCGATAGCTTCTCCGAATGTCATCGTCGTTCTCCCGTTGTTAGCCGGTGATATCCGCTAATCAGCATATTTGCTTATGCCCTAAATGTCAACCTGTAGAGTACATGATTCTGGTTGCATCTAGTTGTTTATTATTACCTATCCCCTGTATCCCTTCATCCGCCATAGGCGGACTCAGGATGAATCCCTCTCCAGCCAGAACCATTGTAAAAGAAAAAGGAGTTCTACTGGCTGGATAGGGGAATAAAAGAGAGAGGGGGCGAAGCCACCTCTTAAAAATCTATCCCCCTCTCACACAGAAAAATACATGCATGAAAAACAAAGAACCTGTGTGAGAGGGGGATTAAGGGGGTGAGTAAGTAATATATCCAAAACCTAAAAATACCGGCTGATTAGCTGTATTAGTGGCGTTTGTCAGGCGAGAGTCAGGGTTTATATCAATTCGCTGAGTTCTATAAGACTGCTGATTACTATGTCAGGTTTTATGCTTTCATCCGTGGCTGCCGATTGTTCATGCTTTAACCAGCAGGAGAGCATTCCCGAATTCTTCGCGCCGATTACGTCACTGCGGTAGGAGTCTCCCACGTGCAGGCACTCCGATGGTTGCAGGTTAAGCAGACCGGCGGCGCGATGAAATATCCTCGGGTCCGGTTTCCGTATCCCGATTTCCTCCGATAAGACGATACATGAAAACACGTTACGCAGACCTATAGTATCCAGCTTACGGTATTGCACATCGGGAAGACCGTTGGATACGATACCTACGGGAAACCGCTTACTCAGCTCATTCACCAGCTTAACGGCTCCGGGTTTCGGCGTATTGATGGTCGGATATTCTCGCACGTATATTTCAGCGATGGCGTCGGTAAGGTCGTCCTTTATACCGAGAAGCTCCAGAAATAGCCTGCTGCGTCTTTTTCTTTGACCTTCGGAGGGAGCACCTGCGTCGTATTCTTCGCTGGTGATTAGGTCGGACTCGATATAAGCCTCAACGATGCGGTCCGTTTCAAAGGCGTTAAAAACATGCGGGAATTGCCGGATGATAAACTCCGTGGTTTTCTTTTGCGCCAGTTTTCTGTCATACAGCGTATCGTCCAGGTCGAACAGCACGGCTTTGATATCCACTCTTATATAAACCCCTGTCTGAGGAATAAAACTGCGGAGACGGAAGTACTCGAAACCATTATAGGCGAGGCTATTCCGCCGGTCAATTATGCCATCTGCCCGGCATAGGTATTTAGTCTTTATTCCCCTGCCTGCTTCAACACCCGCAGCGCCCTCAGAGTCACCCACTTGTTGGGCTGCTTTTTTGGGCCGAAATCTCCCCACGTTTTACCGGTATAGCTGTACTCCATCGGCCGGTCCCAGAAGGTTCTTTTCGAATTCCTTGCGAGTAATATCCAGCATCTCTACTAGGGGGTGCATTTTTCTCGACTGTATTCTCGGCTTGCCTTCAGCGGCTACTATATTCTCAAGATTTTTCCTGAACGTTCCTGTAGCCGTCCATAGCCTTTGCTCGCTCCAAGTATAGCACAAGAAAAATCACAGGTTTTGATTATTTTTGCTATGGTATCTTTGTGCATGGGTACTGACTTGGAGGTGAATGCAGTAGCTTATCGTTGAGTCTGTTTTCTTTGTGCATATTAA
>CAZCMK010000025.1:0-9109 GCA_964499775.1 uncultured Dehalococcoidales bacterium
AAGTCTTTGCCATACGTAAATAACCAGGACGTCCGTATCAACTACGAGGTTGAGGGGGAAGGACCACCACTGGTACTGGCACACGGTGGTAACGACAGTCTGGAAATGTGGCGAAGATATGGTTACACGGATGACTTGAAAAAGGATTTCAAGCTGGTTCTGTTCGATTTCCGGGGGCACGGTAAAAGCGATAAACCCCATGAAGCCTCAGACTATGGTACAGAGATGGCAGCTGATGTGCTGGCTATACTCGATAGCCTTGGAATTGCTAAAGCCAATTACCTTGGTTACTCCATGGGAGCTATGGCGGGTTTTACGCTTGCTACCCATCACGCCGCGCGGTTCCATAGTTTTATTCTCGGTGGTATGACTCCATACGAATGGCCTGAATCCATGGTCCAGGCCGCCAGAATATCAATAGAAGGATATAAACTGCTCCTGAACGACCCCGAAGCTTATCTGAAACAAATGGAGCGCCTGCTGGGTCGTTCACTGACTCCCGAGGATAGTAAAGAATTCCTGTCCAGGGACGCGGAGGCAAGTATTGCGGTACTGACCTCCCTTCTTAACTGGCCGGCAATGACCGACCGCGACCTGACAACGATACCGGTCCCTTGTCTCATCTATTGCGGTGAACTGGACCCCTTTCACAGCGGGGCTAAAGAGAGCGTTAACCATATACCGCATGCTGCGTTTATCTCTTTATCCGGAATTGACCATGTTTCTGTTTTCATACGCAGCGACCTGGTAATACCGTATGTCAGGTCGTTTATATCCCTGTTTAACAAATAAAGACATACCCCGCACCACAGGCTCTTTATTTTTCTCCAGGTTTAACCTCGATATAAACCGGTACTCCTCCTCTATACACCTCCTCCTTATCATGTAGTGCCGCCTTAGGCCGTAATAACGCTCACTATACTAAAATACTATTGTCTTCGTAGTATGATTGTAGTATTATCTTACTACAATCATTATACCGTATAGAGCATTACGCTGTAAAAATTAAGAAGGGAGTACGGTATGGATAAATTCATGTCACGCTTGTTGGTGTGGGGGTTGATAGGGTTTTTTGCCCAGTTTATCGATGGGAGTCTGGGTATGGGTTATGGAGCTTTGTCTTCAACAATCCTTATCGCCAGCGGGCTTTACCCCGCTATTGTAAGTGCCTGTGTGCATACCGCCGAGATAGTAACTACCTTTTTCTCCGGAGGGACCCATCTCTGGCTTGGTAACGTGGAAAAGAAATGGCTGTTACCGCTGGTCATACCGGGAGTTGTCGCCGGAGCCGCCGGCGCTTATTTACTTGTCTCTATACCTGGAGAAACCATGAAACCTTACGTTGCCGGTTTCCTCCTGTTTCTAGGTGTCCTGGTCTTATACAGGTTTTTACGCAGAAGAGTCACAGCTACACAATCGGTTAAGGTATCAAAGTCTCGTATACAGTCGATAAAGTTCCCATTACTGGGTTTTATAGCTGCCTTCGTAGACGCTGTGGGCGGAGGCGGCTGGGGACCTATTGCTACCCCAGGACTCATCCTTACCGAGGACACGGAGCCGAGAAAAGTGGTGGGTACCGTTAACATTGCCGAGTTTTTTATAACCATAGTAATTTCGGTCACTTTTATCCTCACGTTGGGATGGGAAAAATTTGATTGGGAGTTAGTCCTTGCCCTTATAATCGGTGGCGTGATTGCAGCTCCGATAGCTGCCCTGCTATGTAAAAATTTACCTGTAAAAATATTGGGTATTTTGATAGGACTGCTACTCGTAGGGCTTAACCTGAGAACTCTTCTTATAGTTTTACTCTAATTTTAAAGGCCGGCATTGCTTAAATATACATAATATGTTAATATACTTAATTGTTCCGTTTATCCTATAAAATCATCAGAATTTTTCACTAATTGGAGTGTGATATGCAGCCGAAGGTAACGATAAAAATACCCCGGCCGCTTTATCAGAGGCTATCCGAAATGATTAGCGATACTGGATTCTCCAGTGTTAATGAATTCATCGTGTTCGTCATGCGTACCCTTGCGCTGGGTGGTAACATTAAAGAAGATGATAAGCTAACCGAGGAAGAAATAAGATCGGTAAGAGATAGATTAAGGAGGATAGGCTATCTATGAATGAGGAAACCAAAGCTGTATCTTTACCTGCCAAGCTTTATGACGATATAGAAAAAAGGGTTGGCGACTCCGAATTCGGAACTGTGGATGAGTATGTTATCTTTGTGCTGGAGGAAGTTCTCAAAGAAGAAGGGGGCGAAGAGGATAGAGCTTTCAGTGAGGAGGAAGAAGCTGAGGTCAAGAAACGGTTGAAAGCTCTGGGTTATTTAGAATAAAACTATGGAAGTACATTCCAGCCTATTAGCAGTGGTAGCTATCGCTGCTTTTTGTTGTGCGTATGTTAGCATTGCACTCGGAGTAGGCTACGGTACTATATTAACTCCGCTGCTTCTTTTAATGGGCTTTCTCCCGCTGCAAATCATCCCCGCAGTTTTATTGAGCCAGCTTGTCAGCGGCTTCACGGGAGGTATTGCCCATCACAGGCTAGGTAATATAAATTTGGACTTTAAACGGGACAAAAACATAAAGAAACGATTACGCGGCCTGGGCTATTTACCAAGTTCCTCAGATGCGAAAGTCATCTTTGTTCTGGCTATCTGCGGAACTATAGGGGTGTTGATAGGAGTAGTCACAGCAGTAAATATCCCGACAGTCGCTCTTGAAGTATATATTGGAATAATGGTTCTTTTGATAGGATTAGTAGTCCTTATTAAAAAGAGCAAAGGGACGGTTTTTTCCTGGAAAACTCTTGCCGCTGTAGGAGTGGTGAGCTCCTTCAATAAAGGAATGACCGGTGGAGGCTACGTTCCGCTGATAACGGGAGGACAGATAGTCAGCGGTCGAGAAGTAAAAAGTGCAATTGGCAGCACTACCCTGGCGGTAGCTTTCACCTGTGCTGTTGGTTTCTTATGCTACGCTCTGGTTGAAGGAGATATATACTGGATACTTGCCGGTGTTACCTGCGGAGGAGCTATAATAGCGGCTCCATTTGCGGCAATCACTGCTAAAAAATTAAGCACGGATAAACTGAAAGTAATTATCGGTATATCCACTTGCATACTGGGAGCTTTAACTCTGGTTAAGGCTTTCGTCTTTTAAGAGGAAATATAAAAAGGAGGCACAGATGCCAGAGCTAAAGGAATTGGAGAACAAGAGTCTGTATATTATCAGGGAAGCATATGCTGAGTTTAAAAACCCGGCGGTTCTCTGGAGCACCGGGAAAGACAGTACAGCAACGCTATGGCTTTGCCACAAAGCCTTCTTTGGTAAAATACCTTTCCCCGTGATTCACATAGATACCGGATATAAATTCAAGGAGATGTATGAGTTCCGGGATAGTCTGGCTAAAGAATGGGGATTCAATCTTATGGTAGCCCAGAACAAAGAAGCGATTGCGGAAGGAGTCGGGCCCGAAAGCGGCAAGTTTGAGTGCTGTACCAGGCTGAAAACGCAGGCTCTGATGCAGTTTTTAGAACAGGAGAAATTAGACGCTCTGTTTCTGGCAATCAGGCGTGATGAACACGGCATAAGGGCTAAGGAGAGGTACTTCTCCCCCAGGGACGAGGACTTCAAATGGAATTATAAGGACCAGCCTCTTGAGATGTGGGACCAGTACCAGAGTATTACGGAGGACAAAACCCATACCAGGGTACATCCCATCCTGGACTGGAGAGAGCTCGACGTCTGGGAGTATGTACAGCAGGAGAATCTGCCGGTCCATCCGATGTACTACGCCCGTAACGGAAAAAGGTACCGCAGTCTCGGCTGTGAGCCGTGTACCTTCCCCATTGATTCGGATGCCTCAACTATCGATGAAATCGTTGAAGAAATTAGAGTATCGAAGATTGCTGAAAGGTCAGGCCGGGCACAGGATAAAGAGAAGGCCTTTACGATGCAAAAATTACGTGCTCTGGGCTATATGTAAGGAGACTGTTGATGAATATAAATGTGGTAATAATCGGTCATGTTGACCACGGAAAGTCGACTCTGATTGGTAGGTTACTCTATGATTCGGACAGCATAATGGAGGGAAGAGTAGAAGAGATACAGAAGCTGGCCGAGGAATATAAAAGGAGATTTGAATTCGCATATTTCATAGACTCCTTTGATGATGAGCTAAAAGAAGAAAGAACCATCGATACCACCGGAGTTATGTTCAAGGGTAAAAACCTTTACGTTGTCACCGACGTGCCGGGACACAAGGAATTTATCAAGAACATGCTCACAGGTGCTTCTCATTCCGACGTCGCTGTGCTGGTCGTAGCTGCTGAAGAAGGTATTCAAGAACAGACGGGCAGGCACGCTTTCCTGATACACATGCTGGGGATAAAGCAGGTGTTTGTGGTAGTCAATAAGATGGATGCCGTAGATTACAGTGAAGAGGTATTTAACGATATCAAGAGCCAGGTGTCGCAACTTCTGGATAATCTGGGTTATCAGGCTATCGAATATATCGCCGGCTCGGCTATGGAAGGCGATAATATCTACAAACCATCTGAAAATATGCCCTGGTATCACGGGCCTACCTTGATTCAGGCTCTGGACGGCATCGAGATATTCCACGAAGTTAAACCGCTGCGGTTTGCCGTTCAGGATACCTATCAGGTCAATTCGGATAAGGTCGTTGTAGGGAGAGTCGAATCCGGTTCGCTGAACAAAGGGGTTGAAGTCGTTTTCCAGCCCTCTGCCATCAGAGGCAGAATAGAGAAAATATTGGCATATGAAGGCGAACTGGATAAAGCCGAAACCGGTGATAGCATAGGCGTCGTTATTTCCGGCGGCGAACCGGAACGAGGAGACGTGTTTGGTCTTGTCACCAATCCTCCCACATCCTCACAGGAGTTTCTTGGCGAGGTGGTCCTGCTGGGTGATGAACTCAGAGAAGGCGAGACCGTAGAGCTAAGATGCGGGACAAAGAGAGTCCAGTGCCATATTAAGGATATTCGAGAGAAGCTTAATTCGGAGACAGGAGAGGTCATTTCAAAGCACCCGGACCATATTAGCGAGCACGAGGCAGCTACCATACTCTTGAACACTGAACCAATCGTGGTGGAGAAATTCTCCGACATCCCCGAGCTCGGCAGATTCGTTCTGGTCAGGAGTAAGAATATCGGCGCCGGCATAGTACTGGAGAAATAATATGATTTTTGTGCTGGGAATAGATGCTGCTACCTGGACGGTAATAAATCCGAACCTGGGCGAGCTTAAAAATTTTGATAGACTGTGCCGGATCGGTGAAGGTAAAACGCTTGTAATAAAAGAGAAGCCGATATCCGCCTCTATCTGGTGCGGCATGTTTTGCGGTAAGACATTCGAGGAACACGGGCATGACAGCTATGTTTCGGATGGAAACATAGTAAAAAGAGAAGACATCGAAGTAGATTTCATCTGGGACATTCTTCCCCAGAGAGGTATAAAGGTCAAGGCGCTGAATGTTCCTTTCGTCGTGCCGCCGTATAACTTCGGGGTCGATTTCATGCCCGTGGGCTTCGGTCTTCCTACCAACGAAAGGGAATGGGAAGAAGAACTACAAAGAATCACCGAAAAATCAAAAGAGCTTCTGAACGAAGACCTGGATTTACTCATATCTGTCTATACTCTTCTTGACAGAGTCCAGCATTTCCACTGGGGAGAAGACCTTGTTCTTGAGTGGTATAAAAAAATGGACGATAAAATAGGAGAGCTCCTGTTTGATAGTGGATTCCTGGACAATAAAGATAATAAGCTGGTAGTAATCTCAGACCACGGTTTTTGCTCGTTCGGTGAAGCAAAAATACAGACTCTGCCGCAGAAAACAGAGGAAGGTGAGCTCAAGGGCGACCACCATGAAAACGCACTGTTAATTACTGTGAACCTTGACTATAATATAGAAAAACCCCAGGATATCTTTTTTTTCCTTTGTGATGAATACAAAATAAATCCCTGAAGAAGTGCATAAATAACCGCTGTCATATTGGTTGTGACATACCCTGTCACCAGTTACTCTGGATTGTGAAATTAGGTTATACTACGGTAAGTTAAACAACTAGAAAAGACTTGCCTGCCTGGCATAAACAAGTCTTACAGGTCAAACCATTGCTAACTCGTATATTATCGCTTAGAGACAAAACTGATGACCTCTTGAAACACGGTTCGATAATGGTGGCTGCCGGGTTGTCAGTTGGGCTCATCAATTATGTTTTTCAGCTTATCATGGGCATATTGCTGTCTCCGGCACAGTATGGGACCTTCATTAGTCTCTCCTCTCTTTATAATATAGTTAAATTCTTCACCCGGACTTTCCAGTTATCGGTTGCCAAGTTCGCCTCCACGTTTAGAACCGAGGATAGATGGGGCAGGATTCATTACCTGTGGATATACTCATTGAAACGGACCTTCTTAATCGGGCTGGCGTTGTTTATTATTTCAGCTTCACTTTCTCCGGTGATATCAAAATTCCTGAATATAGATAATGTCTGGTTTTTACCCGTGCTGTTCTGTTCGTTTGTGTTTACTTTCGCCCTGCCGGTCAACCTGGGAATGCTGCAGGGTCTACAAAAATTCGTATCTCTGGGTCTATCTAATTGCCTTCAAGCACTTACAAGACTGGCAATCGGTGTCCTTCTGGTTTTTCTGGGATTCGGGCTATATGGCGCCCTGTCAGCTTATTTTTGCAGCTATGTAATACTCTTCATAATTACTATAATTATGCTTCGCTATATAAGGAAAACAAAGAGTGAAGAATTTAAAACGAGTATTCTCACTTCTTACGCCGGCCTGACTATAATAGCTATATTTTCGTTTGCGGTATTGACCAACGTGGATGTAATAATAGTGAAACATTTCCTCAGCAAAGTGGAAGCAGGTAATTTTGGTGTTGTAGCGATACTGGGAAAGATAGCTTTCTTTACTTCCAACGGGATTATCGTGGCCATGTTTCCTAAAATGTCCGACCTGTTTGAAGCGGGGAAGAAAACGTATCCTTTATTAATCAAGACATTGATTTATGTTGGTGTTGTGGTTGGTGGCGTTGTTCTGGTCTACTGGTTATTTTCAGAGCCGATTATTAACTTACTGTATGGAGACAAGTATCCTCTGGTTGCACCAAATCTTGTAAGATATGCGTTAGCGATGGCGCTCTTTTCCTTTTCCTTTACCATGATGAATTATCTGTTATCGCTGAATCGAACCCGGGTAGCGTTTTGTTTTCTGGCAGGGATGTTCCTGGAAATAGGCTTAATCAGCGCCTTTCATTCCAGCATCAGTCAGGTGGTCGATATGATGCTTATTTCATCGGCTTCCTGCCTTTTTCTGGTAATCCTCTATTATATGGTAGTGAGACACTCCTTAATTAAAAAACAACCTGTTAACTGATTTCTGGTATAATTTCAGGTAAGTGTATGAAGGGTAAATTATTGACTTCCTGGGGCAGGTACTTTGCCCGTGCTGGTAAGGGGCAAGCGCTTAGACGGGACCCTCCGCTTTCGGACAAGCTTTTAGACTATATTGGCAAGGGAAAGGTTCTGGACATCGGGTGCGGTCGAGGCTGGTTTATGTCCAGGCTTCAGGAAAAGGGATATGAAGTATTCGGCATTGATATTTCCCCTCCCAGATTGAAAGAAGCTTCAAGGTATGGAGCTGTCATAATGGCGAGTGCCGATAAACTACCATTCAAGGACAGCTCCTTTGATATTATTACATCCCTGACAGTTCTCCACCACATGGATAACCCGTGGCATGTTATCGATGATGCCCGCAGAGTACTAAAAGAGAACGGCATTATTTATATTACAGAGTCGGTAGAGGATAACCCTGTTTTCTTACTGATGAGAAAAGCCTACCCCTGCTGGGGCGGAGACCCTGTAAAAGCCAGGTTTAAAAGACTCCAGATAAAAACAGCCCTTTCCAGGAATGGCTTTCACATCTTATCAGAGGAAACCTGGGGTGGTAATATTTACTGGATGTGGAGGATAATTGCAAGTCGGTTATTTCCTCTCCGTAAGTTATCGCCGCTAATTATCTTTATGGAAAACCGAATTAACAAGGTATTTAAAAGGTTTTCCTGTCACTATCAGGTAATAGCCAGTAAGGTAGAACGGTCGTAAGCGTTTGAGTGTTTGTATAAACGATGATATTTAAAATAGAACGAACGGAATGTCAATTAGAGCTGGACTTATTCAGCCTGTTTCCGTACTCGATAAGTAATCGGTATAACGCCACTATAATTATCAGGGCAAATGAGGTGATCGAGATACAATAGGCAGGCAGATAGGCGGAGTAAAAACGCCGGTACTTTAATTCTGAAATCTCGGCATCATCTGTTACAAAAGCATTGGTTGCCCCGAATGCCTCCAGGCGTGTATTGTCTCCATAATCCCACTGTTTTGAGTAAGATTCTGTAAGCACCAGGTAATCCCTTTTGGGTTGTCTATCGAGTATGAGATGTGCCGGGTTTTCCTGTGTATAAGAAATTGCTTTATATTCGGAATCTACCGGCACCGTTTCGGTTTTACCACCGACAATGTACAGCTTCTGGGAAATATCCTCCTCTTCGCTTACCTTCAATAATTTCTTCCAATCATTGATATAGGCAATATCATCAACTTCGTATATTCGCGCTACCCGGTGCTTGTTTTTAAATAAAACCAGATGAGCTGTTTCTCTTACCAGTTCCAGGTCTTCTTGATGATATAGGAAATCATAGCTTTTGTAATCCGAGTCTTTAGCCAGAATAATGTACTTAACATTGATAGGTATCATCAACTCTCCGAAATTTTCTATCTTTCTACGGTTCTGAAATAGGAATTTAATATAATGCTGTATCGGGTCCTGTGACTGTGTATAAATAGTACCAAGTTCTATGTTTTCCCCATGAATTACCGGTTTGCTGAAAAATGCCTGTGCCGGGCTGGTCAGTCTTTTGTCTCTGTTTTTTAGCCAGCTATAATCCGCCTTGAGGTGCCAGGGGAGGAAAAGAACGTTGAAATCATCCTTATCTTTATTCAAATATTTCTCTATTGCGTACCAGTCCTTCGGGTAATCCACGGGAGTCAGGTGACCGA
>CAZCMK010000025.1:9209-23964 GCA_964499775.1 uncultured Dehalococcoidales bacterium
GCCAGCAGGATAATGAAGGATATCAAGATAACCCACCATGAGATGTTGTCTCTTACATCAGGGTATCCCTCGCGCCAAAATCCATACATAGAAGCAATAGAAGGAGAAATACCGTAAGTAGGGTCATTAGCCGAAAAAACCTGAAGGTCTATTGAGCCTATATTCTGTAACAATGTTGTCTCGGCGGTGAGTATGGGTAATATCCAGTACAGATTAATAGCTATAAAGGCAACGGATGCTATTCCCACCCGTTGAACCATACGCCAGCAGTACTGTATATCCTTCTTCTGGAACAAATGAAAGACAAAAATAACCAGAAAAACAAAAAGGGTGAGAAGAAGAATCTGAATATTGAAAGTTGCAATAGCAGTGACCCAGAGAACCATTTTGATGGTATTGACACGCTTCGGCTCGTTCAGAAAACGAAGGAAAGCAATAATGGCAAAAGGTAATATGGCGTAAGCCGTTAAAAGGAACCAGTGTCCGGCGAGAAAACGAACATACACAAACGGATTAATCATGTAAAGCAGTCCGGCATAGTAACGGGCTGCCTGGCTTTTAACCGGTACGAGTTTATATGCCGAAATACCGGCAAGGAAGAACATGGCGAACATGAATATTTTTTCCAGTACCCACATTGGAATGACATAACTGATGACTTTAAATAAACCGGTGATTGGTAAACCTGTATTGATATAGACATCGTAACTGTTCAGACCGTAAAGGCTCCCGGTGAAATCAAAGCGCGTAACGTTGTGAGGAGCAAAGACCATATCCAGGGTCAATACATACCCGGAACGCAGCAGTTGTCCCATTATCAGGAGAGAAAGCACTCCAAATATCAGGTAGGGTAAATATTTACTCTTCCTGCTTACTATTTGTCTTAACATTTCGTTCTTTCTTCCACTCTCCGGTTGCCAATGCCAGGCAGATACAGAAGCCGATAATGGTGATATATGAGCCCCAGACGAACCATTTTTGTGGGTCATATTCAATAATAAGCTCTAAATCACCGGTTTCTTCAATATAGAAACCGTTTATAGATGCATAGAGAGGCAAAGGGTCGATTTTCTGGCTGTTAACGCGGGCTGTCCAGAGCGGGTCGTATGACTCGGCGAAGGATAGTATGAAAGGCTGGATTGCGTTGACATTAACTTTATATCTTGTGGCACTTAGCTTTTCGTAATTGACCAGCTCCGCCTTCGGTTCAGCATTAAAAATGTCCGACAAAGTCTCTCCGTTATCACTTGAGTAAAGTATCACTAAATCGATAGTAGTCTGGCGGGTACACTCCAGAGTTAGCGAATGTATATCTGCGGTTAGTTCGATATCAGTGAGAAATGCCCAGCTCAAACCTTCTCCCCCCTCAAGTGCCATATCATAATGGTTATCTTCGTCAAGATGCACCTTCAGAGTATCCGGAAACGGTTTACGCTCGTAGCGTACTGCCAGTGAATATATACCATCTCTGACAATGTTGAGGTTTGTACCCGCTTTGCCGTCTTTTTTTACTGCAAGTAACTTGCCGTTACTCGCCTCTACACCGTAGTTCTTTTTTATCGTTGCGTTTTCCGACCAGAAGTCGGTTTCAGCTTCCATAATGTACATGATATGTCCGGCTTCCTGATAGGTAGGGCTGTTTTGCGCCATTCCTTTAGTTGGCACCAGCGCTAACAGATTTACCGCATTTAAACCGGACAGGTTGGTCAATGTCACTTTACGTGAACCTTTTTTCAGTTCAATGGTACCGATTTCCTCCCAGATAAATCTGTCAATGCCGTCCTTTGATTTTACAGTATATTTTTGGTCATCAACCGAGACACCGATACGGCCACCGGCTGTGCTTTTAAGGTATCTGATATAGAGATTGTAAGTACCCTTCTTTTTTATGTCAAACTCCATCTCCAGAGTATTATCCTGCGACTTCTTCCAGGTAAAAACAAATCCCTTGCCGTAGTCGAACTCCCAGTTATCGACGCCGAAGTCTTCAAGATATTTTCTCCAGCTGCCGCCGCCAGGCTCGCTGGTATTATATTTCGACCACACTTTGGGCGGGTCGTGCCTTATGCAGTTTTTAAAAGGTTCCAGGAGGAGTAAATCCGGCTGCTCCTGAATCTGAAGTCCGGTATCCTGTCCGACAAATACTATGTCCGGATTCTGAGGTTTATTTTGACTGAATTCCAGCTCGTTGAATATCAGGGCAGTATCTATTAAGTCCAGGTCATCGATGTTATTCAAGGCTGGCAGTATTTCCAGTCCACCCTCCGTAAGCACCGTCGAACGGGGAATATTAAAGAGTCCGGCAACCGGCGCTTCATTAGCAAAGACGTGGATAATATCGTCCTGAAATACCGGGGTAAGGTCATTCTGGTAGTAGAGCGCATTCAGAGCACTCTTTACACCGTCTTTATATTGTTTCTCAGTAATATCATCGTGAAAAGCGATATACTTAACATTCAGAGGAGCCAGGAGCTGCCCTACTTCGTCGGTTTTACTCGATTGTAGCACATCCGTTTTCCACCTGGCATGGATACTTGATATGAATTCAAGGTAGATGGAATTAGCATTCCTTTTGGCACCACTGCTACTGACAAAGTAAGTAGGTAGTGCGGAAGAAAGATCTCCTATCCATTTAGTTAATCTCGTTCCCCTCCAGGCTGTATTGTAGACATTATACTTGGGGAACCATACTACAGAACTGCCGCCTTTATCATATAGCCAGTTATTGGCTGAAAAAAATGACTCGGGTAGTTTAACTGGCTCAAGCTCTCCATTAAAATCACCGGTAAAAAGAGGCCAGGATGTAAATACAACAGCGGTAAAGAGTATACACACAACAAGTATTGCGGATGCTTTCCTTACTACTTGTTTATGATACAGTTTCTCCAGAATCCAAGCTATCGTAATACCTAGTAATACAGATAAGGAGAACATATAGAAAGGGAAAAAATAGAAAGTTCTTTTTGAAATCCACCCCAACGTTTGAGACCAGGGTGCTTTAAGGGTCCACCACACATATATATTCCAAAGTATATCGTTACTGCCTACTGCCAGAATTAGCATTGAGATTATTACCATAACGAATAGGAACAGGGTATGCACGCTTCTCCTGAATATCAGGATGCCAAATGCAAAAACAGGAATTAGTAACTTGAGTATAATATAAAAACTACCCATACCTTTTATAACGGAAATTTCCGGAGTGAACGAAGACGGTTGATTTTCAAGGTACTGAGTTTCCATGTTGAATGAGATAATGTCAGTAAAATTATATGGATTTGCCTGCTGTAGTTTATCTACTGAAACGAGATAATCTGGATCGATCTGGGTAACGGAGCTGGAAATAGCAGTAGGAATAAGCCAGAAAGCTGATAGAATGATGACGACAACGCCAATGATTACAGCCGTACGAAACAAACGGATTATGCCCTTTATTGTAAAAACTCTATGGTAAAAAATAACGTAAATGAGCGAAAGGAGTAGGGCAATACCGCCATAGATAGACCACCTCGGTCCTGAGGCAATGAAAACCCAAGCGACTGCTGCCAGGAAAATATACCGGAATTTTACTTTCTCCAGAGCAACAATACATGTAAGAAAAACCAGTGGCAGCAAGGCATATGAGAATCTCATAACCATGTGTCGGGATTCGTTGGCAAAGAAGGGGTTCCAGAGATAGAATAAGCCGGCGAGCAGGCTGGCGGCAAAGATAATATTGGTGTTGACGTTCTTAAACTCACGCTTGAGGAGATAAAAGGACAGCAGATAAGCACCGAATCCGGCAACGATACCGGTCAACAACCAGAATAATTCAATGATAGTCATCGGGTGGATATTGAAAAGTTTTGCCACACCAAAAAGGGGCATAAATACGGTATACCGTGAAAGCAGTATCAGGTTACTCTTGCTGAAATAGTCGCTCCACGTCGGGTAGTAGTCCTGGATGAAGTTGTCTAAATTAGTGGGAACAGCTAGGTCGCCAACCAGTTCCACGGTATGGGGATCGCCGTTAAACAGCGGCCCGCGGAAGATGATAATAGATACTACGGTAAAAAAAAGAAGTGCGGCGATTGTATATTTCTGCGTTTGTGTCAGGTTTATGTATATTTTTCTCACCACACCCGTCCTGCCGATAATTATAGCTACTATATTACCAAACATTACTTGTCTAATATAGAGCCAATTATTGTTGAATTTATCATTATTTCAGTCCTCGTCTCTTCAGGTTTCTTATTCTGGTTTTCAATTGTACTTTTTCACCGGCGACCGGGCTGCCATCAGTGGCGAATACATCGTTAGTCAACACATCCTGTCTTAGTTCTCCGTCCATATAATCAGGATAAGGGATATCCATAAGCTGTAGGATAGCCGGTGTTATATCACAAACGGAGAGTGAAGAAACCTCTCCGGTATCTCTTATGCCGTCACCGCTGGCGATGAACACTCCTTCAGGTCGGTGGTCACCGGTCTTTGTGGTGGCAATCGAAGCCGGGGGACAGAGATATCTGCCGGTATATGAATAATGGTTGGTAGCGATATATCCCTCTTTCAGGACAAGCAGTATATCCGGTGCTTCATCAGTAGCACTCCCTTTGTATATTTCCTCCCGCCTGGCTGCAGTTATAACTACCGGTTCACCGTTCTCCGGGTCTTTTATGCTCTTTAGTCCGGATATTATGGTGTTTACCAGCTCGTTTCGCTCCGATTCATCTTCAGCAAAAACCTTGATAGCTTGACTGGTCATCGACGGGCAGTACGCCTTACTATTGGCAAAATCAACAAAATTCTGCGGGGAAAGTATTTTTTTTGCCAGCTCGTTGAGGACCCCGACTCCCGGAATACTCCTTTTTCTTTGTTTCTCTCCGCCATTACCGCGTTTTTCCGGCAAAATTATCGGTACCAGCCAGCGAACTAACCTGAGAAAAGGCACATATATCGCTTTCACGCGCAGCAGATTTTCATTTTCGAGCCAGTTATTTAAATGAAGTTGTTTTTTTATCGGCGCAAAACCATGGTCGGAGACAATCAATACGGTGGGTTTTTCCTGATACTGGTCCATAATACGTTGAATTTGAGTATCAACCGCCCGGTAATGCTCCAGGAGCAGTTGATTGTTTTCATCCGTCAGGTCTTTTGATTTGTAGAGGTAATGCTGCAGCAAATCCGTAGTGCGAAAGACCTGCCAAAATACATCAGGTTGAAAAAGGTTCAGTAGCCGTATAGTAGCGGTTACTTCTTGCGCCAGCATATCGTTTACCAGCTTGATTAATCCCGGTTTATCGCCGGTCAAATATCTGGAGATAGTTGACGCCCGTTCCAGAGTGAAGGCTCTTTTAAAGAAGGGGCTGAGTTCATTTTTCAGGGTTTCCGGGTACACATAATTGCTTTCCGAGCCCGGCGTGGTCATAAGACCGCTAACCATCGCACCCTGTATGTGCTCCGGAGGGTATGTGCCGGGTATATTAACAGCTACGGCCGTTTTATCGTATTCATTGGCAAGCTGGAAGAGCGATAGCACTTTTCTATCCGACGTCCTGACGACCCTCCGGGTATCCTCTGTCTCGTAAAATATGTCATAAATCCCGTGTTTACCAGGGTTTACGCCGGTTATCAGGGATGTCCAGTTAGGAAGCGTATATGAGGGAATCGTCGAAAGGAGAGTAGCGTAAACGCCCTCTTTCATCAGTCCTTCGATAACCGGGAGTTCACCCGCTTTTACCCATGGCCGGAGTAGCTCCCACGTACACCCGTCCAGCCCGAAGACAACCACCTTGCGTTTCTTCATACCTTGCCGCTCTTTTTAATTTCCCCGATTCTCTGCCTGATACGCTCGGTTTCTATTCCGGAATATTCCGGTTGCCTGTCCAGTTCAGAGCCGGTCTTGAAGATATCCAGTACCTTACCGTCAACACTGCCCGGAATGGGGATGTCAAGGATATGGTAAATGGTCGGCGCAATATCGCAGATGCTGGCATTCAGCTTTTGCCCTTCTTTAATACCCTGCCCGCTGATGATGTAGACACCTTCCATTTTATGCCCGCCACTCCATAGCGGATGCGGGGCAATCAGCTTGTTGCTGCCGAATTCCAGCAGCCTTACTGCGATATACTTCATATCCCGGTCATAGAAGACAATATCGGGCGCATATTCCATATATGGTCCGTTATATATTTCTTCTTTCGTTAAAATAAGCTCAAATACGGGATGGTCGGTTTCAGGGTCGCGGAGCGTCTTCAAGCGTTCTATTATTTCTTCTCGTACGGCGTGGTATTCAGAAGGAGACACAATTCCCTTTGGTTCCCTGCCTTTAAGATTTACGTAAATCTGTCCGAAATTACCCTGAGAATATGCCTGTGTCTTACTCCAGTCCACATCGGCATCGGAAAGGAAGAATTTTTTGGCTATTTTCATCAGACGGGAGTTGGCGCGATAGGCAGCGCCCTGACTCATTCTTACAAGTCCCAGCGGTTTGATAATTCTGTAGACATTATCCAGGGTGAAACCTGCGGAAAAAGCAAGAGTACGGAGCCTTGTTATGAAACTGCGTTTCAGTTTCATAAACCCCTGTTGAATCAGCCAGTTATTGATAAACACGGCACGGTACACCGAACCCGAGCCGTGGTCGGAGACTATAAATACAACGGTATCTTCGTCTATCTTTGCGATTAGTCTGGCAATAATATCATCAGCCTTCTCATATATACGGTAAACCTCTTCACCATATTTTTGGGCTTTATCTGCCTGATAACCGGGATGGTTCTTATCCAGGTACTTCCAGAAATGGTGAGAAATCCCGTCAGTAGCCATGAACACCGTGACCAGTAAGTCCCATTCATAACCATCCATCAAGTGGACAGTAGTGGTTACCAGATTATCTGTAATACGGTGCATCTCCTCGAGAAATTCTTCCTCATTATTATCTCGCATCGGTACCTGCGATTGCAGGTGAAAATCATCTATCAGGTCGGATAGCTCGTCCAGCAGTTCCTTCGGGTAGGTATAGTTACCCTGCTCTTCGGGCGTAGGGAAGCCGCTTACCAGTAATCCATTGACCTGTTCCGGCGGGTATGTTCCGGGTACACGCAATACGGTTACCTTTTTGCCATGACGACCCAGTATATTCCAGAGGGCGTCATGTTTCCTGTCGAAGGAAAAGGCAGGCACCTGGTCATAATCGGTCTTTCTTCGCATAGAGAAGTCATATATGCCGTGTTTGGCGGCGTTCACACCCGTGGCAAATGAGGTCCAGGCGTTCGCCGATACCGGAGGGTGTACCGAGGTCAGATTACCGCTTGTACCCCTCTCTATCAGACTTGCCAGATGCGGTAATTTCCCTTGCTCTATCATCGGCTGTATGACTTCCCAGGTAGCGCCGTCCAGCCCGATAACCATCACTTTACGCTTCTTCATAGCTTACCCTTCTCTCTCAATCCCTCTATTCTCTGTCTGATACGCTCGGTTTCTTCAGAAATATATTCCGATGGCCCAGCCAGATTAGAGTCAGCTTTAAATATATCCAGCACATTACCGTCGACATTTGTAGGGATGGGTATACCAAGAATGTGGTATATAGTCGGAGCAATATCATATACTTCGGCGGTTACATGGTCACCCTCTTTAATATCATTCCCGGAGGCAAGAAAAACCCCGTATTCCGTGTGGTCGCCGGGGCGAGTAGCCGCACCGTGCACCGGCTCCTGGAATATATTACCGTTATCATTATATCCTACCAGACGAAATCCATCGTTCTTGAGAAGGATAATATCGGGGGCAGTTTCGCACTTACCGCCGTATAGCTCTTCCCTGGTAAATATCTGTTTAATGATGTTCCGCCCTGTTACTGGGTCTTTTAGCGATTTTAGATTTTCAATAATAAGTCTTCTCACCGATTCGTATTCTTCGGTAGTTACACTTCCGTCAGGCTCGCGGCCTTCCATATTGATATAGATAGCACCGTCTGAAGTCTCATAGAAGAATGCCTTGGTAGCTGCCCAATCAACCTGAAACAGGTAGCTGTAAGCAGAGCTGGGTATAAATTTTAGGACTTTTTCAATGAGCGGATTACGTTTAAGCTTCCAGACAAGGTTTCTCAGACCTAACTTCAACATTAGTCCCTGTATAAACTCGGCATTAATGATTTGAGGGGTTCTTTTAGGCTTGATTGTAATTAAACCCATCTGCTGGAGGACATTATTGATATAAACATAGGTATCGACTCTACCGAATCCGTGGTCCGAACAGAGCATTACGGTCCGGTTATCATCAGTTGAATCGAGCAGATAGGCTAAAAGGTCATCGAATTTTTTATAGTAAGTATATATCAGTTCTTCGTTGTCCCAGAAGTAATGCTGTATAACGTCCGTTGCCCGGAATACGGGGAAGAAAAGGTCCCATTGTTCATGATGCATAAGGTATTTTGCCATATCTATCTGGGCATCGGTAACGGACTCAATCTGGTGCAAAAACCGGTTCACGTCGCTGGTCATCACCAGAAGGTCTTCATTAAAGTCTACATCGAATTCGGGGAACTGTTTGAGAAGGCTGTCACGGTATTCAGGTGGATAAATAAAATCGGCTGTACGAGAGGGGGTGCCGAGTCCTGTCGTTACTATTCCGTTTATCTTATCTGGGGGATAAGAAAACGGAAGATTGAGAGCGATTACTCTTTTACCGTAATTCGAAATATGTCGCCAGAGCGGAACGGCGGTCCTGTCATTAGCGCTGATTGGTTGATAGAAATAGGAGTTTTTGGTCCTTTTCACAAAGCTGAAGATTGAGTGTTTGGCAGGGGTGACACCGGTATAAATCGAGTTCCAGGCTGAAGGCGAGATAGGAGGTATGGTAGACCTGAACTCCGCCGAAACACCCTTTTGAATCAACTGTTGAAACGCCGGAAGTTTATTTTTTTCTACAAGTGGCTTAATAACGTTCCATGTAGCCCCATCCAGGCCTACCAGTATTACTCTCTGATGATTATCAGTCATGTTCTTACCATTGTTATATTTAACTTATTCAGGGGCTTTGTGTCAAAAAGCAGATATAATGTCTTAAGAAACCCGGTAAGATTCGTATCAACCCTGTGAATTCTTTGTATCAGTGTCTTTTATGTAATGTTTAGCGGCTATTCCATCGAGCAGGGTTGAAAACCCATCAGTGGAATTTTCCCAGGTAAAATTACGTGACCATTCGACAGCTTTCTCACTTAAACCGTTACGTAATTCCCGGTCATTAAGTATTCTAAGGATAGTCTGGGCCAGCTTCTCGATGTCTCCCGCCGGAGAGACGAGCAATCCCGTTTCTCCATCCCTGATACTATCCCTGATACCGGGAACATCATAACCGATTACCGGCGTGCCGCTGGCGTTGGACTCAATAACGGTAATTCCCCACCCTTCTTTGGTTGACGTCGATACATAAACCCAGGCTTTTTTCATAATCTGCACTTTCTCATCATCGGTAGTTTGAGGCTTGAAAGTCACAGAACGCAGTCCTTTTTGTTTTACAAGTTGCTCAAGTTCATCGTACGCATCCCCTTTACCGGCAATAATCAGTTCGGCGTCCGGCACCTGTTTGACAACGATATCGAATGCCTCTATGAGATGGTCAATAGCCTTATACCGCTTTACTCTACCCATATATATGATTAGTGGTTTCGCGGATTTCTGAACGTCCGATGTCCCTTCGAAAAGCCGCTGGTCGATACCGTTGTATATTAATGTTATATTGCGCTCGGGAATTCCCATGCTTATCAGTTCTTTCTGTGTACTCGGGGAAACCGTAACGAAGCCGGATTTGCGATAAAACCATGGTATCAGGCGCTCTATAATATAAGCCAATAAAGCTGCGGGGAGAGGCAGCTCCTTAAATAATGTGTGCCCGTGGATATGGTGGATGATAGCCATGTACGGTTTTCTGACTATCAAAGGCATTAAGTGCGGAAGTTTACTGATACTCTCGATAATAATATCGGGGCGATATTCTTTGAGTTTAAAGAAATAATCACATATCGGTACGAACAAAAAGGTGTACTTTCCGCCTTTTCTGATATGGCGAATACCATCGATAGTTTCTTCGGGGATACTGCCGGGAAATTTGGATGAGACAATAGTGACTGAATGGCCTTTTCTGACACACCCGGCTGCTATCTCATGGAGGTATACCTCTGCCCCGCCTGCCTCAGGATGCTTGATATCTCTCCAGTTGAATACTAGTATATTCATAGCCAATAAATGGTACTATTTTCTGCAAGTATCTGATTGACTTATATACCCGGGTGCTTTTAGGCGTTTTTAAACTTTTTCTTATTTGACTTATTTGGATAATTCTGAACTACCCGGTTATATCTTCAGGAGGCGACGCGCCCTTCTCGTATAAAGCCTGGCTAATAGCTGGAGATAGTTTAGATATACACGGGTTGACAACTTACTCTCACCGGCTTTTCTTTTCTCGAAGATATACGGCACCTCTTTAATGCGCAAGCTTTCTGTTTTAACCAGGATTTCCAGTAATATTTTATACCCGCTCGGAGCAAATCCATGGTTGTTAATGATTTCTTTCCTGAGGAAGAAGCAGCCGCTCATCGGGTCTTTCACGGGTGTCAGGGGCTTTGCCAGCATAGTTGCCCCTTTGGAAACGAGCCTTCGTAAGAAGGACCAGTCTCTTACCCCTCCACCAGGGATATATCTGCTTGCGATAGCTATATCATATCCGTCTTCGATTTCTTCTATAAGTTCCTTTACAAGTGCAGGGGGGTGCTGTAAATCGGCATCCATAACGCCGACTATTTCACCATCTGAAGAATGAAACCCGTCCAATATAGCCGAGGCAAGCCCCAGCTTGCCCTCTCTTTTAATTACTTTAATAGGATAATCTTTAGATAACTCTCCGGCCAGTTCGGCTGTTCCGTCGGGACTATTATCATCAACTATGACCATTTGATAGTCTTTCTCTTTAAGAGCCGAATTGATTTTGTGAGTGAGATTTTTTAGATTATCATTTTCATTGTAAGTCGGGATAACTATAGAGATGTTCATAAGCTTATCCAATATTTGATATTTGAATAAAGAAAGGAATGATAAAATTTAAGCTGCGGTATATGCCGGGAAAAAACAAAATGCCTGATTCCAGTCAACTGCAGCTATTCTGCTTATTACCATAATATTTATTCTATCTTGGGAAAGTATAAGTTAGTCTCAGTTAAATGTCAAGTGTGGTGAGCTCCCCTAAATTGAATAACCATATAGGTAATGATATACTGGTTTTTCAATCAGTATGCCCTCATTTGTGCCGGCTATCCATGGATACTAAAATTACCTTAGCCGACATTAACGCAAAACTCAGAATACAGACGCCTGCACAGTATGGAAGAAGAAGAAAGAAGTGGTTTTCGTCGGAGTGGATATGGCTTTGAGAGAGACTGGACGAAGGGTCATATCTTTAAAAACCTCTTATCGCTATCCTGGCCTATTATAATAAGCAGCTCTTTCAATATACTCGGTCCTGTCATTGATATGGTCTGGGTGGGAAAACTCGGAGCCGCCTCTATCGCCGGAGTCGGAATCGCCAGTATGGCTGTAATGGCTATCACTTCGGCACGCATGGGGTTGACCATGGGCACCAGGGCGATAGTAGCCCGTTTCATCGGAGCCGGCGACACTTCGGGAGCCAACCATATAGCCCAGCAAGCCTTTGTCGTCAGCGGTACTTACGTGGTTATCATTGCTTCTTTCGGCATCTTTCTCGCTGAACCCATAATGAAAATTTTTGGAGTGGAAGCGGACGTCGTTGCCGAGGGCGCGGCATACATGAGAATAATGTTTATCGGTTCGATAGCAATGTCATTCCGTATGATGGCGGAAGGGATTATGCAGGCTTCAGGAGATACTCACACACCAATGAGGATAACTATATTTTTCAGGGTATTGCACGCCGCACTCTCACCTTTCTTTATCTTCGGCTGGTGGATATTTCCCCGTATGGGCGTTACCGGCGCAGCCACGACGAATGTAATATCTCAGGGATTGGGAGGTTTAATAGCTTTCTGGATTCTCTTCACCGGCAGGTCGCGGTTAAAGTTGACTCTGAGGAACTTCAGCCTTGATTTCAGCATGATATGGAGGATTGTCAGAATCGGTATACCCGCAGCTATTATGGGCACAGAGAGGGCTTTCGGGGACATGATAATAATGTGGATTATAGCGCCATTCGGTACTCTGGCGGTGGCAGGACATGCGCTTATTCAGAGGATAGAGGCAGTCCTGCGCATGCCGTGTATGGGACTTGGTAACGGTTCCGGCGTACTTGTCGGTCAGAACCTGGGAGCCCAGCAGCCGGAACGAGCGGAAAAAAGCGGCTGGCTGGCTGTCGGCCTGGCGCAGGGTTACGCACTCATTATCGGCTTGATAATAATGTTTGCCGCTGAGGGGATAATCAAAATATTCAACGCCGACCCCGAGGTAGTCGAAATAGGCAGCACCTTCCTCAGGATAGCGGCCGCAGGTTACCTGTTTATGGGCCTGTATTTCGTTTTACAGAACTCTATTTCGGGTGCCGGAGACACTCTGCCACCGATGCTGGTCACACTGCTGAATTTCTGGGCGTTACAGGTACCGCTGGCATTCCTCTTACCCAGGTTTACCGACCTCGGTGTGTACGGAGTAAGGTGGGCTATAGTGGCAGGCTGGGTTGCCGGAGCAACCGCTTACGCTATCTATTTCCGGATGGGAAGGTGGAAAAGGAGGAGTGTCTGATATAATGCTATCAATAAATTACGGGAGGATTAGGAGTTGAAGAATCTGCTGAAAGAGAAACTGCGGAGGGGTGAAGATGTAATCGGGACTTTCGTAACTCTCCCTCATCCGGATGTAACCGAGGTCTTATCCCGCATGGGATTCGACTGGCTTCTTATCGATGGTGAACATGCTGTTACCGGACTTGAGACGATGACGATAATGATGCAGGCTATGAATGGGAGCGACTGCACCCCGATAGTCAGGCCACAGTGGAATGATATCGTGGTGATCAAGCGTATACTGGATATCGGCGCGCACGGCGTTCTCGTTCCCTGGGTCAATACCAGAGAACAGGCTGAATACGCGGTACGTGCCTGCAAGTACCCTCCCGAAGGTCTCAGGGGCTACGGACCGAGGAGAGCCGGACTCTTCGACCCGGATTACAGGCGAACAGCCAATAATGAAATTATGGTGATAGTCCAGATAGAAACCAGAGAAGCGGTGAAAAACGTTGATAAAATACTGGCTGTCGAAGGAGTCGATGCCTGCTACATCGGGCCCTTCGACCTCGCTATCAGCTATGGACTCGACTTGCCGAAGTGGGATGACGAAGAATACCTGGCAGCTTTCGATATAGTCCTCGAGGCGGCGGATAAAGCCGGAAAACCGGCCGGCATGTTTGCTGTTTCAGATAACATACAGTGGGCTAAAGAAAAGGGATTCGTCCTGAATACCGTGGATGATTCAGACACTTTTCTCAGGAAAGGGGCATCCCTGGCTCTGGAGAAATTCCGCGGTTCATAAACCAGGCCGGCGCGCGGTAAAAGGAAACACCGTTGAAAAGAATTTGTCTGGCTGCCGTTATTACACTCACCTTATTGGTATTTTGTCAGTGTACCTCCTGCTCTTCTCAGGACAAAGAGGAAGAGGTACATGAACTATCGTCACCTGAGTTTTGCAGCCTGTCAATTAATGTCGAAGGCCAGGGAGTTACCAGGCCGGCTCCCGGTACACATGAGTACAGCAAAGGTGAAGAAATAACGGTTACCGTCACACCCACCGCCGGATGGAAATTCTCCCACTGGGAAGGCGACGCTTCAGGAAATTCCACGACTACAACAGTCACAATGGACAGTGACAGGTCTGTTACTGCTTATTTCCGGCAGGTGCCCGTTGCATTCAATCTCAATATAACTATCGATGGTCAGGGCACTACAGAACCTTCCCCCGGTATGTATGATTACGAGATAGGTACCGAGGTGGAGGTTACCGCCTCACCGGTACAAGGATGGGAGTTCGCCCACTGGCAGGGAGATGCTGCGGGCAACTCGCTGACCACGATAGTTACCATGGATAAAGACAAAGATATCATCGCCTATTTCGAACCGGCTATGTATACTCTCAGGATAGAAATCGACGGTGAAGGGACTACCAGTCCCGCCTCCGGTACATATGAATATGATAAAAACGTAGAAGTAACGGTTACGGCTTCTCCTGCAACCGGTTGGGTATTAGAAGGCTGGGAAGGAGATGTCTCGGGCACCTCATCATCCGTAACCACCACCATGAATAGCGATAAAACCATCACCGCCCGTTTCAGGCAGGTGGGCAATGTCCGGATAACATATATCTTCTACGACGGTCTGGTACCTTCCGTAGAGTCGGATGAATATGTAGAGATAACGAACCTGGGAGATTCGGCCCAGGATATATCGGGCTGGGTACTCATCGATGGCTCGGACGGAGAACCTTCATTCACATTTCCCGCCTATGTAATTGAACCTGGCGAGACTATCCGGGTTTATACTAACGAGATACATGCGGAATGGGGGGGCTTCAGTTTCAACTACGGCAGGGCTATCTGGGATAACAGCTCTCCTGATACAGCAATATTATACGATTCATCAGGCAATGAAGTGTCCAGGAAGAGCTACTAGGCATGAAAATACCTGCATGTAGATACCCGTTATCTATTTTCTTATATATCTTTATGTAAAGAATATACGAGCCTAGAACTCGTTTCC
>CAZCMK010000025.1:24064-28125 GCA_964499775.1 uncultured Dehalococcoidales bacterium
TCTATTTTCTTATATATCTTTATGTAAAGAATATACGAGCCTAGAACTCGTTTCCTGAAGTCCTGCCGTATCTCTTGCTGTCGCTGGCTGTCCAAAAAAATATCGGGCTGTCCACCCTGCGGAATATGAGAGGAAGGTGCTTCATGCCCGCTGGCACATAAATCAGGCAGCTTTTGTCTATTATGTATTGCTCGTCCTCGAGCCACAACTCGATTTCTCCACCAAGAGCGCGGGGGTCATCAAGAATCGAGCCAACGAATCCGAGAGTTTCACCGAAATCATGGGTATGAGCGATTTCCGTCTGCGCTCCTCCATCCCCTTTCACACCGGTCACCCAGTGGCAGTCGGTATAAAACCCGCCTTCCAGGATAGTGTCATCGAGATGAAACATGTAGGTGCTTTCTATATAGTTACCGGCTTCCCGCTGCTCTTCTATGCTCTTCGGCGTTCGTAAAGAAGCAAGGTAATCACGGTCGACATCGGTCATTATGTATTTAGAATATTTCCGGTCGGTCATTCCTTTCCTCCTTCTACTGTTTATCCCATTTCAGGGTATTACCGATGGTGAAGCAGAGCACCGGACTGGTAATGTCCTTGAATTCTATCGGACAGTGCTGCTGCCCTTTCGGCACGTATACAAGCGAACTCTGCTTGATGGAATGTATCTCGTCTTCAAGGGCTACGGTTACCTCACCACCAATGGCGCGGGGGTTATCTTTACCTGAATAGCCGACGATACCTATCATTTCATCGAAATCATGGGAGTGAGGCTGCGGGGACATGGTCAAATCTCCGCTCCATATCCAGACGAAATCGGCATAAAACGCACCCGGCGATGCTTCGTCATCCAGCGAAACGACCTGAGTTGCTTTTGCCGTTGGCGGTCCTTCAGGTCCTGGCGGCGGTCCGGTCCCGTGAGGCTTCGGCTCGGTGATAATGTACCTTCCGTATCTTGTGCCGGAGGCATCAGGCTCAGGCGGTATGAAGGTGGATACTCCGGGTTTTCCTTCACCCGGCTTTTCAGTTTCAGAGGTCCGTCCGTACCGGCTTATAGGCGCGAGAGTGAAGAAAAAGACCGGTCGGTTGACTTCCCTGAACGTCAACGGGCAGTGTTTCATGCCGGCCGGGACATGAACCAGGCAGCTTTTTGTCAGGAAGTGTGTTTCGTCTCCAAGGATAATCTCCATTCTGGCATCAAGCTCGTGAGGATTTTCCGGGTCGGTGCTGATAAAGCCGATAACCTCATCGAAGTCGTGATGATGAGGCTCTTCCGTAGTCCCGGAAGTGGTTACTCCACCCCACAGCCAGATACACTCCATGTAAAACAAAGCCCCTTCCACCTTCTCATCATCCATCCAGAGCAGCCTCAGCATTTCGATGGTCGACTTTATAGGGCTGGCTTTTCTCATCTCTTCGATTCTGGCCATTTCTTCCGGTGTGTATTCCCTGGTATCGGTAACAATGTTCTTTGCGTAACGCAATTCAGTCATTACTCTCTCCTTTCATTGTGGTATAAACGAGCGACGAGTCAATTAACAGGGCATGTCAGGGTAAAGTATAGGTCTCTTGAGAGTGGTTTGTAAACACAGATCATTTTACCGGCTACAGGTTAATCTCGAGGTCGGGCTTGCTTTGCCTTACCAGTTTAAATGCCTCGATTAATAAATCTTTGCCGTAATCGCAGTTGAGCTTGATTGAGAACTCCGAATTATCACCGGTGAGGATAATCGGGTAAATCCTGCAGACAACCGGCCTGACCGAATGTACACGGCATTCTTTGTTTTCAGAATCGTAGAACGGACACGGTAAAGGCATCCATCTGGTGAAAGCTAAATTACCTTTGAAAGGATGGAGTACATATTTCCCTACTGCCGTCTTTTCTTTCAAAGATTCGAAAGGCATCTGGAGATAGTTAGCAATTTCTTCAAGCTCTTCTTTGAAGGCTTCAATGCCCGGACTTGACGGATTCAGTGGGTTCGGTATGCAGCATTTCCCGCACCTTCTGCACTCCGAAGAAGTAAGGATTTCCTGAACGGTAGCGGGTATACAGGGTAAAGGCACATTGAGAGATATATCATCATTTCCGAGGGCTTCCAGGAGGTTGTCCATGTCGGAACCGGTCAGGGTGAGAATATTTCTGCCTTCAAGGCGGGCAAGTCCGTATTTTTCCAGGTCAAACTTGAAAATTTCTTCGGACTCGTAAGTCGTTCCGTCCATCTCAATATTCTATCATTTTACGGATTTAGGTGTATACGTTGGCTTTGTGTATCTTATTATATAAATTTTGATCCTTTTAAATATATAGTTAATGTTTTATTTTATATCATTATTAATGTAATTATCCAGAAGTTATATTAGTATTATCGCATAATATACATATAGTGGATAAATATTGACAATTACATAGAAAAGATATAGACTCCCATTACAATACAGCATATTAAAAAGGCTATATAATATTATCCTCAGAGGAGATATAATGCAGAAAGCTCCTTTAAAGTTATACTTCACAGATTATTTTGAAGTCCCGAAAAAGATTTTAGATGAGTGTGGGGCTTTTAATATTTCTCTAATTTCCGATCTACCACTATTTATAGATCCTTTCCTACTTTTCCAGAGTGACAAACCTTACTATCAGGAACTACATAACCAGATTATTCACTACCTAGAGTATTTAAGAGATATTTCCTTATACACTACAGTAAATCCTGGACGTTTGAAGTCACTGTTTTACTTCTCTGAAGTTAAGCAGAATTATTTTGGTTTTACGTTTATGGGTAACTCTGGTAGAGGTCTTGGAAGTACCTTTGCTAAAGTTTTAAATGAAAACCTTTCAAGAATCTTTTCATCATTCGGGAAAGAGACTATAACATTAGGCACGCATCTGGAAAAACTCTGCCTTATTAGCAAAGGTGTTGGTCGTGATATGATCAGCGATTTTGTTACGAACCTCATTAAGGAATACCTTCTAGAATATACACAGGAATTTACAGAAAAATATATAGAAAGCAAATACAAAACTCGTTTTCGTATACCTCGTGTAAGATTTGATAGTAGTCTTGGCGTATGGACTGCTCGAGAATATACTTTACCAGTCTTTAACAACGACTTTGTTATATTAACTCCAAAAGATATACTTACACGTGAAAATACCTGGATAAGTAGGGCAGATTATATTAGTGATTTCTTCACGATAGTTCAGGCCTCGCCAAATGAACAACTTCAAGCAGACCTTGATGAATATTTCAAAAAGGTTCTTAGTAAAGAACCAAATTCAAAAGAAATCAATGCAGCGATTGAAGGATTCACTCGCATATATCCTGAGTTGATAGACTACTTTATACGCTCAAGAGAAGATAATGGCGATAAAGCTATAAAGCGTAGTACGCTTTATGTTGCTGAATCCGAACAATTATTTATTGAACAATTTGGGTACTTGGCCAATTTCCTGGCTTATAATACGCAATTCTATCAACTAGGAACAATGACTAGAGATGAAACTTATAAGAGAATTGCGTTTCTTAAAGATGCTATAGAAAATAAGGGATGTTGGACTATATTCTATAACAAAGAGAAACCTATAACACGTGAAGAGGATCTACACGTTCTTTTTAGATTGGTTTGGTTTGGTACATCTTTGGATGTCAGCCGTGAAGTAAATAATGGAATAGGTCCTGCTGATTTTAAAATTTCACTTGGCCAGAAGGATAAAACGTTAGTCGAATTTAAACTAGCGAAAAACACTCATCTAAGAGAAAATTTAAAAAACCAATTGGAACTCTATAAAAAAGCTAGTGATGCTCAATATGGATACAAGGTAATAATATATTTCTCAGATGAAGAGTATCAACGTGTTTATCATATATTACGCAATCTGAAAATGGATGGAGACAAAAATATCATCCTTATTGATGCTCGCCCCAAGGTATCTGCGTCTAAAGCTCGATAGAGTTGCGTAACATCTTTATGAATATCTCTAATGACAAACTAACCTTTTTTGCCCTGCCGCTCTACGAGCGCCTTACCGAACAGGGCTGCGCCGATAGCACCGGCGATCTGGG
>CAZCMK010000026.1:0-10101 GCA_964499775.1 uncultured Dehalococcoidales bacterium
CAAAGTCCAAACTATAGAGAATTATGCGAGCCGAGTGAAGACCACCTAGCTTCTCGGCAATGAACTCGTTAATAAGCCGGTAGTATTCCAACGAAGAGTTCCAGCTCATGCCCCCGATTAACCCTATGACTTTCATAGCTTCCTCTCACAAGTCGAAATGTGGGGAGGGGGGCACCACCATACGCCTTTAGAGATAGTATATCTTATCTGCTTCAAGTATAGCTTGTGCAGCTTGAGGCAGCTTAACCGGGGTAATGAAGTCTTCAATACCTGAATTGTCATCTATTGTTTTGCCAGCCCCATCGATGACATGAAAAGTTCCACAGGAGACAATGCTGACTCCGAGTTTATCCTTCTCAAAGCGGGCTAATTGCTCCAGATTATCAGGCAAATCAGAGGCAGAAAGCCCCTCGACCTGACTGGCGATTAGTTCCTTAACTGAATTCTGGATGGCAAGCTTGGCCAGTTCCCCTTTCCTGGTCATCCCGATACCGTAGGGACCGTAATATACAGTAACATTACTGATATTAGCTATATGCTTAGCTAGAAAGGCAACCACATAAGCTGCATAGTGGTTATAGGCCTTATCAGTGCCACTGTTTACGACAATTAAGAAATTATTTGTTAATTTATCTGCCTGTACCATTTTGACAGTCCTCCTTTTATGCAATTATCTCTTGGTAGGCTAGATGGAGGCACCCTCCCCTAATCCTAATTATAGTCCCACAAGAACACCGACTCAAGGATTTACCGTCATAATGTTAAGGTATTCTAAGTAAAGGCTGGAGGTTGTATGATGGAAATCTGGCTTTTCTGTGTGCAATTTTAGTCTAGATGCGCAAAGCAAACAAAAGTGTTAACATAGCCTTATATGACCTTTCCCCCCGAAAACAACTACACCCTGAGTTAGAGTCTTCGGTATAATAAAACAACCGAGGAGGGCTCATAAAAGCCAGGAAATACACCGATGAACAGTTCATCGCCGTACTAAGAGAGGCGGAAGCCAGTGCCAAAGTAGCCTATCTCTGCCGTAAGTACGGGATGAGTGATGCCACCTATTACAACTGGATGGCGAAGTATGCTGGGATGACCGTTAACGAGCTGAAGCGGCTGAAAGCCTTGGAAGCTGAAACCCGACGTCTGAAACAGATTGTAGCCGACCATACGCTGGATAATCTGGCACTGAAGGAATTACTCTCATCCGCCTGAGGCGGACTAACGCCCGAGGTGAAGCGTTTGGCGGTCTCTCATATCAGTCCGCCTGAGGCGGACTAACGCCCGAGGTGAAGCGTTTGGCGGTCTCTCATATCAGTCCGCCAGAGGCGGATTGGGTTGTATGAAAGCTGAGCTTGTAGCTCGGTTGGGTGTCAAAATATACCCGAGCGAAGATTTAACCTATATGCGCATGTTTTGCGGATTGAATATAACGGAGCCCCAGAAGGTTTCATGTTACAAAACCAGCATAGCATCGCCGAAGCTGTAAAACAGGTACCGGCGGGAGATTGCTTCCTGATAAGCAGGCTTGATATTATCCTGACCCGCGAAAGCCGTGACCAGCATCAGCAGAGTCGACCTCGGCAGGTGGAAGTTGGTTATCATGGCATCGACCACCTTGAAGCGATACCCCGGCAGGATGAAAAGGTCCACCCATCCCTCGAAAGGCTGAATCTCGTACTGACCGGCGGTATGAGACGCCGCCTCGACCAGTCTTACGCTGGTCGTTCCGACACATATAATCCGCCGTTTTTCCATCTTCGCCCGGGTCAGTTCTCCGGCGGCTTCCTCTCTCAGTACGCCCCACTCGCGGTGTATGGTATGCTCTTTCGGGTCTTCCTCACGTACCGGTCTGAAAGTATCCAGCCCGATATGCAGAGTGGTGAAAAGACACCGGACTCCCATAGTTTTAATCTTCTCGATGAGTTCCTTTGTAAAGTGCAGTCCGGCTGTGGGCGCGGCGACACTTCCCGCCGTATCGGCATATACCGTCTGGTACCGTTCGGGTACTTCCAGCGGTACTCTGATGTACGGCGGCAGGGGGATTTCGCCGAGTTCCTGCAAATGTGATTCATCGGAGAAACGCAGTATCCGTGTGCCTCCCTCTCCCGACTCAATGGCTTCGGCCGTATTCGCAGTGTCCTGCCCTTCACCTGATATTTCAATAACCGTGCCTTTCCTGACACGCTTTCCCGGTTTAACCAGCGTTTCCCAGGTATTCGGGCCCAACCTCCGCAAAAGCAGGATTTCCACCTTTCCGCCGCTTTCCGCCTTCTTTCCTCTGATACGGGCGGGCATAACCAGGCTGTTATTGAACACCAGGACATCCCCTTCTTTCAGATATTCGGTTACTTCGAAGAACCTGCGGTGTTCCAGCGAACCGTCGCTGCGGTCAAGCACCATAAGTCTCGACCGGCTTCTTGGCTCGACAGGAGTCTGGGCGATAAGCTCCGGGGGAAGGTAATAGTCAAAATCACTGGTTTTCATCAAGATAAATCATACCATAAAGAGAAAGGCGGGAAGGACGAAAGAATGCTCCCTTAAAGCCTTCTGTAGGACTCGGGTCTGAGGGCGGACTGGTCACCTTCTTCAATCGTTTTCCTCAGCCGGACAATCATCCTGTCTTTGTCCTGAGGCAGCCTTCCCCGTACAGCGACGTAGTTAGAAGCGTGCATCGAACTGAAGAAGCAGTTGGTGAAGTCGGAATTTTCAATCATTATCAGCAGTTCCTTGAGCGACTGAAACTCGGAAATGGGATGGAATCTACCTTCCGTCATTTCCCGCTGTATCGGCGCTCCCGGCGTGAACAGCAGCGTCAGGGCACCCACGTAGTCCGGGTCCATCTCGTTAAGTACTCTCGCCGTTTTCAGGGCATGAGTCTCGCTTTTTTCAACGCCGCCGAGCCCCAGGATTACCATCACCGAGGTAAGAATTCCTGCATCCTTAACCCTCTTTACGGCTTCTATCATCTGCTGGGAAGTAATCCTCTTATCAACCTTTTCAAGTATTTCGTCATCGCCGCTCTCGAGCCCCAAGTAGATAATCCCGAGTTTCAGTTTCCTCAAATTCTCCAGCTCTTCGGGAGTCCTGCGGAGTACATCGGCTGCGGTGGCGTAAATAGCCACCCTCTGGACAAACGGCAGTTTCTCGTTCAGATTCTCGAGTACCGTCTTCAGCTTATCATACGGATACACCAGTGCATCGGCGTCCTGTAGAAATACACCTTTGCCATCCCACTGGCTGGCTATTATGTAAACGATGTCCGGTATACCGGGGAGCCTGATACCGTTTTTCATATAAAGAGCCAGGGCGTCTATCTCGTCGATAACCTCATCGAGCTCTCTCATCTGGAGTTTCGAGCCGTAGTAAGTGCAGAAAGTACAGGTGTTATTGGAGCAGCCCGCGGTCAGCGGTAAATAGTAACTCCTCGCCTCGCTCGGAGGCCTTATTATATCAGGTCTTTCAAAAGGCATTAAGTTGGCTCGCTTTTTAGAATATTCTACAGAATCTTGTGTCGTTTCTCATGCCACCGCGGTCTCCATTTAACATTCCACGCTAAAAACACAGCCCCCGTTTCCGCGTTAGGCGGAACGGCTCTCTCCACCTCCACCCCACACAACCACGCTACTTAACGTGAATATCAATATGCTTCGGTTTGGCTTCTTCAGCCTTTGCACATCACCTTTCCAATTGTAATTCAATCACCTGGATACGTCTGCGACTTTTATCACGAACCTGTTTTACATGAATCCTGCTCTTCTTCCGTAGAATCTGCGGACGCCGGTTGCTTCATTCCGGTTATACGCTGTAAGTCGACACGGTACGAGCACATCAGACACTGTTCGTACCAGTTATCGTAGTCTTTATCGATGAACATATCACTTCCGCAACGCGGGCAGCTCTTCAATCTCCATCTCACCATATCCACCACCCTCTTTCATGCACCTGTATATCCTCGAGATAAACCAATTGTATATGGCGAGAATAGGACTGTATGTGATTTTCATCTCATTGGGGTAATCATTGAAATGAACATGAAGAGAAAATATTGAAAAGCGGGGAAACAGTAGATACTTAGATGGCAAGGGCTAAAACAGAAGGGGGTGTGATTATTCTTCGACGACTATTTCGAAGGGGTAGGTAATGGCTCCCTGAGGGCAGACCAGTTCACACTGTGCGCACCACCTGTTACAATCTTTACACGGCATTAGTTTCGTATAAGTGGCGACATTATCTTTCATAACAAGAGCTTTACAGGGACAAACGGTAACACAGATTCCGCATCCATCACACTTATCGGTGTCTATTATCGGCATATCAGGCAATAACTACCCCCTAATTACTATATATATCATAAAACCTTTGTGTTGAATATGTATGTAACATTTGTCTCAAAAATACGCTTCAACCATCCCTCTCAGAGCTTCTTTATTCGTTATGGCAACGCGCTGACGGTTCAGCTTTATCAGTCCTTCTTCTTCGAGCGCTTTGAGTGACCTGCCGACGACCTCCCTTGCACTACCCGCCATAGCCGCCATCTCCTGCTGGGTCAGTCTCGGTACTGAACCGACTTCACCGCTGGCGTGCTCCAGCAGTATCTTTGCCACTCTGCCGATAACCTGCCTGAATGATAAATCCTCGACCAGTGAGACCAGACTCCTTACCTGTCCGGCAAGTACCTTGATAGTGCTGAGCGCTATCTGTGGGTGGTTCTGGAGAAGGGCTTTCAACTCTCTCTTGCCTATCTCATATAGAACAACGTCGCCCATCGCCTGAACACTTGCCGGATTGGGAGCATCATCGAATACCGGGACGTCATTGAAGGATTCTCCGGGGCGGATGATTCCCAGAATCTGTTCCTTCCCTTCAACGGACGTTTTAAAAACCTTTACCGCGCCGGAAATGACGAAATACAGAGCTTCAGCCTCATCGCCCTCATAAAGGATTATTTCACCACGTTCGGCTTTTTTTTCAAAGACGAGTGGTTTTATCGATTCAAGCTCTTCAGGACTTAATCCTTCGAAGTACGATATTTTTTTGAGAAACTCCGTATCGATCGTCATTTGCTTCTCGTGTAATATTTCAAACAAAGCGCCTTTATAGCTGCCCTATTCTATCATTACTTCTTAGAAATATTCTACTGATAACGATAATAGTTCTACTTAATCTTAGTTGGTAAAAAAAATGTCATTCCCGCCCGCCGTGGCGGGCGGGAATCTATCTCATCGATGCAATAGACCCCTGCTTTCGCAGGGGTGACAACAACCAAGATTTAGCAATAAGCGTATAATTCTTTCTCTTGTAATGGGGCGTTTCTTGGGCTAGACTTGATATACTGGGAAGATACGGAACTTTGGTAAGACTTTCTTTTTACGGCGGCGTTAATGAAATCGGGGGTAACAAGATTCTGCTCGAAGACGGTGAGAGGAGTCTGTTCCTGGATTTCGGTTTTCCTTATAAAAGATTCAAGCTCTTTTACGAGGAATATCTCAGCCCGCGTGGAGGAGCCGGACTACTCGACCCTCTGGCAATGGGTTTACTACCACCGCTGGAGGGACTTTATCGGGATGACCTGGAGGAACCGGACATCTGGCAGCAATTCAAGGACAATCCTTCATATAGGAAACTGAAACATGTCGAAGGAATACTTCTTTCACACGCTCATCTCGACCATTCGGGGCATATTTCGTATATAAACGGCAGTATCCCCGTATATACGACAGTAACTACCGCTTTTCTCGTCAAGGCTATCCAGGACTCGGGAAAATCCGGTCTCGACCAGCAGGTGTGCTATCTCAGTCCCACCGTTCATGATTATCCGTCCGGCTGGCGGCAAGTAGCCCACCTGTCCACCGGCACCGGAACGCCATCCGAGCAGAGACAGTTCTGCCTCGGAGATATCGACCCAGACAGACTCAGCACCGAAGCTAAGGAATTCTGGAGTTCGGGTTTCTGGGAGAAGACATCCCGCCAGAGAGGCCTTAACTCACGACCGCTTAAGCACCATGAATCGTGCAGTTTTAATTTGAAATGCTTTCCGGTTGACCATTCGATACCCGGCGCCTGCGCCTGGGCAATAGAGACTAGCTCCGGCTGGTTAGTTTACAGCGGTGACCTGCGGCTGCACGGAAAACGCTCCGGTTTGACCAGGGATTTCATAGAGCAGGCGCGCCGGTTGAATCCCAGAGCGCTTATCATCGAAGGCACCAACGCAGCACGCGAAACAAACGTCTCCGAGCAGGATGTCTATGAAAACGGACTTAAGGCTGTCAGCAAAGCCGAAAGCCTGGTAATAGCCGATTTCTCAGCCAGAGATATAGACCGGCTGCTGACCTTCTTACAAATTGCCAGGGATACGGGAAGGAAGCTGGTAATATTACCCAAAGACGCCTACCTGCTGAAAACGCTGGGACTTTTAGATTCCGAAATACCTGACATTGCCTTAGATGACAGTCTGTATATCTATCAGAAAACCACCGCGAGAAGCCCCGATACGTGGGTACGTAATATGGTTTCCGACTATGATAACAAGGTTGTACTTGCTGAGGATGTCGGTTCAGCTCAGGATGAATATATACTCTGCTTCAGTTTCTTCGACCTGAACGAACTGCCCGGTATCCGCCCGGCGGCAGGCAGCCTCTATGTATATAGCTCGAGCGAACCGCATGACGAAGAGCAGGAGATTGACTTCCGCCGGCTGCACGAATGGCTCCGCTATTTCTCAATCAAGAGTACGGGCCTTCCCGTGGAGGAAAACGGAGAGTGGCAGATGCCGGAAGCCGAAAAGGGACTTCATGCCTCCGGTCATGCCTGCGGACCCGACCTTCTGGATATAGTCAGGGAGATAAATCCTGAGATTCTTATTCCCGTGCACAGCGAAACACCTGAATTCTACGCCGAGCGTCTGGAAGGCAGTGGTATAGATGTCATACTTCCCAAGGTATACGGTACTATCGAGATATAACGCAGAAAGGTAAAACCAGCCCTGATTCTCAGTCAGTCCTCATGCTGTAAACGCAGCCGCAGTAATTTTGCCGGTATATAGCCATCTCGTTTGCCAGTTGCGTAGCCCGTTGAAAGCCGGCTTTCTTTTTGAAATCTCTCTCCAGAAACCTGTCCCCGCCTGTTTCCCGACCGATACGGTTCACCACTGTTGCGGATTTATGGGGGCTTATGGTCAGAGTGGTGGTGAATAAATCGTAATCGGAGTCTTGCAGGTATTGATAGGTCACTTCAAGCCGATGTCTGAAACATATTTCGCATCTTCTGCCGCCTTCGGGCTCGTCTTTCAGCGATTGGGTTAATGCAAACCATCTTTCGGGCATATACAGCCCCGCTACAAGCGGGAAGCCCATTTCCTCAGCTACTTTACATGCTGCTTCCAGTCTTTTTTCATATTCATCCTGCGGATGAATATTCGGATTATAAAAGAACCCCTTTATTTCATGCCCTTCTGAAATCAGTCTTTCCGCCGCCCCGGCGGCACATACCCCGCAGCACACGTGCAGCAATACTTTCATTGCCAGGACTCCATGACCCTGATTATTTCATAAAAATCCGTAAAGGGTGTGCATTCGTATTTTTCTTTTTTGCAGCTTTCCAGCAGAGAACCGGTGGCAAAGACGTAATGACTCTTTTTTACCGGTGGCATATCCGAAGCTCCATCACCGATGTAGACCACGCGATAGCCTTCACCGAGGAAGGCTTCCGTATAAGCAGCTTTTACGTTAGCATCAAGATAGTTGCCATCGGGGCCCCTGTACCTTACTACCAGACCATCAGGCTGGAAGTCCGTTTCAGCAGCATGAAACTCAATATCCGCAATACCAGCATCCTTCAGGATTTCATCTATATAAAACTCCAGTCCGTGACTGACGATTACAAAACGGAACCCCTTTTTCCGGCACAAATTTACAATTTCCTTAAAGCCCGGTCTGGTTTTTACTCTCCCTGATATTGTTTTCAGGAGAGTATCTCTATCGGCTTTCACCATCGAGAAGGCTTTTTTATTGAACTGCCCGACGGTCATTCCACCTTCCTGATATTCCCTGAATAAATGCCTCCACTTACCTCCGGCAAAGGTATCCAGTATTATAAAACTTGCATCTTCTTCGGTAACGGTACCGTCAAAATCGCACTGTACCAGGACCTTACCGGTATCTTTCAATTACTCGTATTCCTCCGGAAAATCATGTTCTCTTCTGTTACTCTGAATCCAGTCCCCATTGCTTGAATACATTCTTGTAGATATCGGGCTGCGGGAAATCCGGCATCATTATATAGTTAAACCTGTTATGCCCCCAGCTTCCTTCCTGTCCCTTCCTGAAATCCGCCATGAACTCTTCCAGCTTGTTACATGGTATGGAGAACATCATTTCGTCCTCTCCGCCGAGTGCCCTTTCATATTCTCCGGGGTCGGGCAGGACAATCCAGTACTGCCCGGTCTGTATCGGGTTCACCACCGCATACGAGCATGACCACGGGAAGAAATATGAGTTAATGGATGGCCTTTCCTCTTCTTTTATGGTTAAGAGCATGCTCCTTAACTGAGCCGTGTTCGAGTACACGATTACCACGTCTGGCTCGAAATTGGCCGTTCTCAAAGGCGCCGTGACGATACCGATATATTCTCCGTACTTGAATCTACCCACGGTTTCATCCTGGCTCTCACTGGAACCCTGCCTCTGCTGCGGTTCCACCAGGCCATAGGCTATCAGAGGACCCGGACACCAGTTGTCTTCTTTGAGCATAGCCAGTGTGTCGTTTTCTCGTCGCGACATGGCAAACGTCTGACACTGGGCAAGATGGTAGCCTCTGTCCCTCTTCGGTCGAACGGCGCCCTCCGGTATATCATCTTCACTCCTCAACATCTTTACCGCCAGCGGTGAGGTCTTCAACTTGAGCATACTCTCGAGGTCTTCTCCGTAGCCATTGTATTCTTTCATCGTCGACATTGATTCTGTTCCTCCTTTATTACACTAAACATTATGTACTTTCAACAGATTTGTTTGCCCCGGCACACGCAGAGGTATACCGGCGGTTATCACCAGAAGGTCGCCTTTTTCGGCAATGCCCGTCTCCAGAGCGACTTCCGCAGCCACCTCGAAGACCATCTCCATGCTGGTGGGCTCTGGTTTCATGACAGGAAGCACTCCCCAGGGCAGAGAAAGCCTGCCGACCACTTTTTGGGAAGGCGTCACGGCTATAACAGGTTGCTTAGGCCGGTATTTCGCCACACGTAATGCCGTTGTGCCGCCGGTGGTAAAGGTAACGATAGCTCTGGCTTCTACCTGATGAGCAATCTGGCACGCCGCTCTGGCGGTGGCGTCGTTTACCTCGGGCAGAATTTCCTGCTCGCCGCTGCTTAGCATCCGCTCGTAAGGAAAAGCCGACTCAGCTTCTACGGCGATTCTGTTCATCATCTCCACAGCCTGTACGGGGTAGCTACCTATCGCCGTTTCCTCGGAAAGCATTATTGCATCGCTTCCATCTAGTACCGCGTTAGCAACATCAGCCGCTTCAGCCCTTGTCGGGCTTTCCGACCTGACCATCGACTCCAGCATTTGAGTGGCTGTGATAACCGTCTTTCCCCAGCGGTTGGCTTCGTTTATCAGTCGTTTCTGGGCAAGCGGCACCTTTTCGATATTTATTTCCAGCGCCAGGTCGCCTCTTGCCACCATAATACCGTCACTTACGTTCAGTATCGAACCGCTCTGTTCCAGCGCAAGCGCCTGTTCTATCTTTACGATTAAGGGGATATCGGACTTCGCTTCTCTAAGTAACGCACTTACGTCCCTGACCTGCTCCGCCGAGGTTATAAATGATAGAGCTACAAAGTCTGCCTGCCGAGCAACAGCAAAATCCAGATGCTCCTGAAAGACATCAACGATATTTCCGCTGCGTCTCTTATATCCGGGGAGGTCGAGCATAATGCCGGTGGGAAGTCCGAGTTTCTTGCTCAGCGAGCGAACGCTTGATATAAGCTTGCTGTGTTCCTCCAGAGTGCCGTAAGAAAGATTAAAACGGGCGACATTCATCCCGGCTTTAAGCATCTCTTCGATAATTTCGGTAGAACTGCTGGCCGGTCCTAAAGTGCAGACTATCTTG
>CAZCMK010000026.1:10201-24147 GCA_964499775.1 uncultured Dehalococcoidales bacterium
CTCTTCGATAATTTCGGTAGAACTGCTGGCCGGTCCTAAAGTGCAGACTATCTTGGCGTGTCGTCTCATTTTTATCCCATTGTGTTCCAACCGTATTATAACACACGCAGGATTGAATGATTATGTATGAGTGCTTAGGAAAAAAGGCTGGCTTCCGTATGAACCGCCGTCGATTATCTTCCTTCGACAAGCCTTTCTCTCGCTGTGTCCAGCCAGTCGAGTATGGGAATGCTCCTGCCGCAGGCGTTTACGCAGGAGCCGCAGGCATTACAATTCTCAATCCTGTGTTTTTCGTTACGATAAAGAGACCTGGCTGACTCCATATCGCCGTACATCACGGCTTCATGATAAATCTCAAAGATACGCGGCACGTCGATATCCTGGGGACACGGCATACAGGCACGGCAGGCTGTGCACGGAACTGCTTTCAACTGCCGGTAGGCATCCCTTACCCGGCTTACCAGCACCTGCTCCTGCACGGTCAGGCTTTCCGCCATGGTATCGCCGGCAAGGGCTATATTTTCCGCCAGTTGCTCAATAGTACTCATATTACTGACCACTGTAGATACTTCCGGGTGGTTCCAGACCCAGCGTAAAGCCCACTCTGACTGCGTACGATTTTGAGCGGTGCTTTCCCAAACTTTTGAAACCGATTCCGGAGGCTTACGGGTAAGACGTCCACCCAGGTGTGGTTCGGTAGCAATTACCGCCAGGCCATTATCGGCGGCGAATTTAAGCCCGCCATAACCGGGGTGGTGGTCTATATCCATATAGCTGTACTGGAACTCACAGAGCGACCAGTTATCATATTCCTCGACAACGCTTCTGAGAGCCTGAAAATAGTCATGAAAAAAGAAACCCAGCCTGTCGAACTTCCCGGCAGCCATCGCTTTCTCTGCCCGACCCGGTATATCTAGTTCCCTCATTTCAGGCCAGGTCATCCGGTTCAGTCCACCGAGTATGCAGAAATCTATCCGGTCGGTATCCAGCCACCCGAGCTGTTCCTCAACACAGCGGTCAAAATCCGCAGGTGAATCGATTATTCTTACCGGGACGGTAACTGCTATCTTTATTTTCTCCCGGTAACCGTCTCCAAGCGCCCGGCTGAGCACACGCATCATACTTTCCTGGTAACTAATATCATATGAATAGCCGATGTCCAGGTAATTGACGCCGTTATCGATGGCATAGCGAAGCATTTTTGTCGTACTGGTTTCGTCTATAATCGCAGGGTCTTCACCTGCAAGCGGTAGCCGCATAGCGCCGAAACCCAGCACGGATACGTCCCAGTCAAGAGAACCGAATTTGCGATACTTTATTTATCAACTCCCGTTACTAAACTCAATTCTCCGTGCAGTGTACCGTTGATAAATTCGTAAACTCACTGCACGGAGAACCGTACTGTCATATAAGTAAATATTCGTTATAACCAAATCGCCGGACTAAGCTTCCACCCAGGGGGAAGCATGCTCGCCGCTGAGACAGACAACGATGAACGCGTAAGGCGTGTCAGCCCACCTCGTTATCAATGGCAGGTGGGGAAACCCCGCCGGGCAAATACCAATCGTAGGCGTATTGAATATATGCCTCTCGTATTCCTTGCCCATACCGAGCTCAAGCTCGGCTCCAAGGTAGTCCGGTTTTTCGGGGTCAAGCGGCAGGAAGCAAAGAATCTCTGCCTCCGGGTGGACATGCCCCTCGCCACCCCTGTGCCACTTACCACATCGACTGTAGAATCCCCAGGTAAAGTTGACTTCGAATCCCTCCAGGTCTTTACCGTAGAGCCACACAACCTGGTCTCCGTTTCCCGGACCCACTCCCATATCCGCCGGTCTCATCACTCCGTCACTTCCGATAACACTCACAGGTCCTGTCCCGCGGGCCGGGTCGGACTCTTCATCGGCGTATGTCATCATTTTCTTAATCAGGTGACTATATTCCGTACCAGTCGTCCTGGACGTACCCGGTTTATCAGGTATAGTTTCCGCCTGGTAAGCGGGGCCAAGACCGATGGTGTAATGAGCGATGGGCCTGTCCACTTTCCTGACGTTGACCGGCCCGTGCTGAAGACCTTTCGGGATAAGCACCACGGACGGCTCCGAAAATACGTGTTCTTCTCTTTCTTCACCAAGCTCTATCGATACCTCGGCGCCGAGGTGTAATATATTTCCGAACTCGGTCCCTTCGAAGACGAGTAGCTCGTCATAAGGGTGTACCAGCGCTCCTTTTAGGGGATGAAACACTTCAGGTTTCTTGACGAAGCCGTATGAGAACTGGGCATTAAAGCCCTCCATGTCTTTGCTCTCCATCCAGTAACGTGGTTCGGAATACAGTCCTTCCGGGGCTTTTTCAGGCGATACCGGTTTTATCAGGTGTACAAACTCTTTTTCTGCCATTTGGTAGCCTCCTTGCTACGATTTCTCTGTGGAATTTGCCCATATCTTACAACACGGGGTAGAACACTTCAATAATTACCCTGTATTCCCGCCTGTATCGTTCAGTTTTTCTGGATAATAAAACACACTGAATGTAAAATTGCGGGGTTATTCTCGACCATATCTATTTCACGCTGTTCCTGCTGGAGCACTCCGAGGAGCTCGGGGTCGCCGGCAGATTTATCGAGAGTCTCATCAACCAACTTCTTTAGAGGAGTATAATATTCACTCTGCCAGATATCCGCACCCAGTTCAAAATAGCCCACCAGCCTGTATCCGCATTCCTTTATCAGCTCGATTTTCCATTCGATATTCCCTGCGTCGTCATGAACCATCATAAAACCACCCGGTCTGAGAAAGCGTTGCCACTCCCTGAGACCTCTCTCGAAGCCGATTATATATATCGAGCCTTCAGACCAGATAATATCGAAACTCTCATCCGGGAAGTCCATATCTAAAATCGATAGGTTCAGCACCCTGACCCCATCTGAAAGTCCTTCTTTCTCAAGCCTTCTGTTCAGTCTGTCAAGGCAAGCCCGGTCTATATCGAACGCCGTTATTTCGCCGTCGCTAAGCCCTGCCAGTTCCACGGTGGGAATACCGGAGCCGCAGCCTATATCCAGAATACGCGGCTTATCGATGTGGGGAATCATCCGAAAGGCTTTCCGGGTATATTTAGCAAGCCGCTTTCTTACCCGGTCTTTCTTTTCAAGGAATCTTTCTATCTCGCTCGACATTTTTCAAGCTAATCTTACGTTTCCTTTAGCTCAATTATGTGTTCGCAGAAAGCGTCTCCGGCAGGAATAGATTTGCCAATCGTGTATGTAAGGTCGGGATTCAGTCCTTCAACCACCGTTTTCTCCATGGTGGTATGAGCCAGGCACATTTCCGGTTTTTTAAAATGCAGTGGACAGTCGTCTACTTTTATTATAATTTTATTGGGGTTTTCCACGATCAGTTGTGTTTTATCCTTATTCCAGACCACGGTCTGGAATATCCGCATCAGGTAACCGGCAACCGAATTTATATCATTGTTTTTCAGCGCCTTTCTCGCCCTGGGCACGATACTCAGACCATACTCGCGGCTCATTTCCGCTACCATTTCCAGACCTTCATCACCGAACCTTCTGTATAAATAATCGTAGTAACTGGTGATTCTTGCGTACAGTCCTTTGACTGCGCTCCGGTATACCTGTTCCAGTGTCCGATTATCGTCTTTCACGCCTGATTCCTCCAATCCTTCTCAGTCCGCCTGTTTTTCAGCCGCTATTATGGTAAAGCCGGCATCGGCATATAAGCCGTTTTTCGACTTCTCCATTTCAACGACCTCACCCGGCTTCTGAAAAAGCGTTGAAACTACCCCGCTGATATTGAATCCTGATTTAGCAAGAAGCTTGTCAGTTTCTTCATAGCTGTAGAAGGTAGCGTATTTATAAAAACGGTGCCCCTCGCGTTTTTTCTTCCGGTAAAATTTTCCCCAGTGGCTTTCCCGTAAGACGAGTCCCAGCACTACCTGGCCTCCTGGCTTAAGGATGCGGTGAGTTTCCTTAAGGACAGCGAGCGGCGATTCAACAAAACACATTGTTACAACTAAAAAAGCAGTACCGAAAGCGCCTTCTCTAAATGGTAATGCCTCGCCGTTCGCCAGGCATGTCTCTATACCACGTTTTTTCGCTATCTCAAGAAGCCTGATGGAAGGGTCAACCCCTCTCTCTATACCCAGCGCCCGGGCAAAACGTCCGCTGCCTGCTCCTACCTCAAGCCAGGGTTTCGGTAACCGGGGTAAAACTTCACTGAATGCCTTTACCTCGATATCAAAGACGAGCTTCCCTGTACTCTCAAACCAGGCGTCATACTCTACTGCCAGAGAATCGAAAAGCGAGCTATTAGCGCTTTCAGGCAATTTGGCCACCTCCTGTACTGTCCATTTAAACCGGATCTGCCTTCGGAATAGACTCTCCAAGACGGTCTATTATTTCGGACTGATACCGTTCGATATTTCCTTCGTCACAAAGCCTGGCAAGGTCCGGGTCTATCGGCAGCTGTCCGAGAAGTGGCGCTGCGGCAGCTTTCGCCATATCTTCTCCCTGGCTCTTGCCGAACAGCTCTATCTTCTTATCTATCTCCGCAACATACAGATAACTCATATTTTCGATGACACCGATAATCCGCTTGTCCATTTGCTGCGCCATTTTCACGGCTTTTTTCACAATCATCGCCGTCAGGTCCTGGGGAGTATAGACGATTATAACGCCGGATACCGGCAGTGTTTGCATCACCGTCAGCGGTGCATCCGCCGTACCCGGCGGAAGGTCGACTATCAGGTAGTCAAGCTTGCCCCACAGCACCTCTTCCCAGAACTGGGTAATCGCTCGGGCAATCAGCGGACCACGCCATATTACGGCTTCTTCTTCACCGGGCAGCAGAAGATTGATTGACATCAGTTCGATACCTGATTTTGAGGTCACCGGCAGAAGGCCGCTTTCGCTACCCATCGGCCTATCGGTAATACCGAACATCTTGGGGATACTGGGGCCTGTGATATCTGCATCCAGTATACCCACTTCGTAGGCCCCCCGTTTCAGGGCAACCGCTGCCAGACCGGCCACCAGCGACTTTCCCACGCCGCCTTTACCGCTCATAACAGCGATAACATTGCCTATCTCGTTCAGTTCGGCAGGTTTGGCTTCCGTGAAATCAACCGTTATCTCACTCGATTTATCCAGGCTTGCAACAGCCTCAGTGGTCTTTTCCTTGAGCCAGTCCTGTGTTCCAGTGTTTAACGCGGTCGAGGCAAGAGTGATGTTAACACTGGTATCGGATACGGATATATTACGTACCAGATTGAGGCTGTTGATACTTCTCGCTACGCTGGGAACAAGCACTCCATCGAGGCTGGCTCTGATTTGTTCTTCGGTTAACATAGTCCAGTCTCCAGATTTATACGCATTAAGTCTTTCTCCTTGATATTATTTTTCTTTAGTCATAAGCCTGCTGTAATAAGATGAAGAGAGGTAAAGGGCTGCCAGCGGATTGTGTCCGGTAACCCTGTCTTTCACCGCTATAACCGTCATCGGTACACGACAGTACTTAATAAACAGCGTATCGTGTCCCATGCAGAGCCCCAGAAGTACGGCCAGGTCGACGTTCTGTGCATTCAGCAGCTCGGCCTGCGCGATAGGATTGCACATGGACTCATAGTTTTCCGGTCCGCCGATTTTCTCCTCCGGTTTCAAGCCGATACTTTCCTTGGGAACGGCTCCGACCTTACAACAAACGGAGACTACCTCGAATCCTTTGTTTTCAAGTACGTCTGTCAGCATCTGGGCTTCTTTAGCAAGACCGCCGCAGAAAGCAACTCCGAGTTTTTTATAGCCGTTCTTTCTGGAAAACTGGATTAATTCGAGTATTCGCGGATTTTTCGTCCTCATTCCGTCGGGAGTATGCTCATAGCACTCGAATTCCTGTATGGAAGCCTGCCGGGCAAATTCGGCTACCTCGGGTCTCTGGTACTCGGACTTAACCTTTTCTAGAACATCCGGCATAACTCTCATAGGACAGAAATTCGGCGCGCTATCCAGATCGGGAATTTCACCCGCTTTAATAACCGGCTCACAGACTTTCTTTACGCACCGGGCGCACATAGTACGCACCTTGTCACTCATATCTTCACTCCTATCCGCTAAATCAACTCAGAAGACGTTCATTTGTTAGTGCAAACGGTCCATGAGGTTCGGTAATTTACCCTCGATATACAGTTTAACAGCTTCATCGATACTCTCGATATCGGTGACCAGCGTATCGATATTGTAACTCTTCATACTCTCATAGGCTCCCCAGCCCATACCACCGGCTATTATTATCTGACAGTCGGATATAGCCCCTGCCATAGCGACATGTCTGGACTCAGCGCCGGTATCATAGCCGTGCCTCTGGCCTGGGGCTGTTTCTGCATGATGCGCGGCGAATGTATGATGTCCTGCTTTATCACGTAACTCTTTATCCACAATCTTCCCGTCTTCGACGGAGTAAATAAGATAATAAGGCGCCCGGCCAAAGTGCTGGCTTATTGTAGTCTCATCTTCGGTGACAGCAGCTATTTTTATCAGTCTTGTCCCTCCTTAAGAGTCAACTTACTTCCAGTTCATATCTAGGTTTGCCGTTGGCAAGCCTCAGCTTTACGGTCACTTTTTCCACGTCGGCGAGGTATTTTTCAGACTCGTCGCGTAATTTCTTGGCCTCCGGAGAATTTAGGAACGCTAGCAGTACTTCGAACTTTTCTTTGAGTTCCTCTCCCTCTTCCTCACAACTTTCGCTGAGCAGTCCCATAAGGCAGGTATTGACTTCCTGTTCGGCAAGACATTTCACACATCTTCCCGGTATCTCGTTTGTAGAATATCTGGGTTCAAGGTCATATGATTTCATAAATTTCATCCTGAGTTTAGTTTACCATCACTCAGACGCCGTATAATACCTCCATATTATTTTCCTGGCAGTAGTTTGACGGCGGCTTCACTTAACGACGAATTTCTTCTGTGTCATAAAATTCTTTATCGTGTCCTGTATAATAGGTCTCCTTAGCCGGTTACTGACTCTATTACTTTATCCCACAATTCCTGAATCCGGTGTGATACGGCATTCTGGCTATACTCCACTACCGGCTTACCTTGTATCATTGCTTCGGTTACAGCATTATCATAAGGAATGCGTGCGGCTACCCCTATCTCATTCTGAAAACAGTATTTCTCTATATGACGGGTATTTTCTTCATTTATATCGTGTTTATTAATGCATACCAGAGTCGGCACTCCAAAGTGGTCGCACACACCTATTACCCTTTCTAAATCGTGTATACCGGACAAGGTAGGTTCTGTCACCAGCAAGGCTAAACCCGCCCCGGAAAGTGAAGATATTACCGGACAACCGATTCCCGGCGGCCCGTCGGTTATAATGTAATCCGCACCCGATTCTTCGGCAATTCCTTTTGCCTGCTGCCGTACCTGTGCCACCAGCTTCCCGGAGTTTTCCTGAGCAATACCCAGCCTGGCATGAACCAGCTTGCCGTAACGGGTCTCCGATACATACCAGTGTCCGGCAAGCCTCTCCTGCATATCGATAGCTCCTACCGGACATACACGGTAACATAACCCGCAGCCTTCACATAATACAGCGTTAACTCTAAATTCGTCAATCGCTCCGGGCCTGCATAAATCCCCACACAGACCACACCTGGTGCAGATAAATTCATCTATTTCCGCTAACTTCCCGCTCCAGAATTCGTTCTCCTCAAGAACCTGAGGACTCAGTATAAGGTGCAGGTCTGCAGCATCAACGTCGCAGTCCGCCAGTACTTTATTGTCCGCTATGGCGGCAAACGAACCGACGATACTTGTCTTGCCCGTGCCGCCCTTACCGCTTAAGACTACGATTTCTTTCATCGACTATCTCCATAATTTCAGAGAAAAGGTTATTAAAAACAGCTTTCCATTCCGGCATTCCGTCCGCCAGTGTTACTCCTCCGGAGTACAGGCGTGCAATTTCCGCATCCAGGGGGATTTTCAGCAGCACGGGTATATTTTCTTTTTTGCAGTATTCTTCTACCTCCAGGTCACCCGTACCCACCCGGTTTATCACCACCCCGCAGGTAACATCTAGCTCTCTCGCCGTCTCCACTGCCAGTACCAGGTCATTAAGACCGAAAGGGGTAGGCTCGGTCACGAGCAGGCAGAAGTCGCTGCCGGACACGGATTGTACCACCGGGCATGACGTTCCCGGTGGTACATCGACAATCACTATTTTATCCGATTCGGTACGTTTTTTAACCTCTGTTATGATAGGAACTGGCATTACCTCACCCACATCAAGTCTTCCCTGGACAAAAGACAGGCCATCCGCCTGGCCTGATTCGATAACACCCGTCTGTTTATCTTCTTCGGTAATAGCCCCTTCAGGGCAGAGATAACTGCAGGCACCGCAGCCATGACAGAGGTTCGGAAATACCAGTACATTCTTTGTCACAACGGCGATAGCATTAAAAGCGCAGACTTCAGCGCATCTGCCGCAAAAGTTGCACTCTTCTTTATCAACTACAGGAATCCGCAGGCATACCGGCTCGGTATCAGAAATTACCGGTTTCAGAAAGATATGAGCGTTGGGTTCTTCCACATCACAATCGAGTATCTGAACCGGGTGTTTATCTTTCAGAGAAATTGCAAGGCTGGTAGCTACCAGCGTCTTTCCGGTACCACCTTTGCCACTGGCGACCGATATAATCATACTGTTTTCTTATTCCTTTATCTCTTATCTCCAGCGCATACCACGACCACCGCCAAGCCCTCCGCCGCGTCCTCCACCACTGCCGAAATGGTCAGGTACATTCGGCTGTACGGTAACATTCAGGCTGCCATCCTTATATTTCTGGATGGCTTCCTTCACCGTTCCCGTCAGTCCGGTAAGCACATTTATCCCGGCAGCAGCTAGGACCTGAAAAGCATTGGGTCCGCAATTACCGGTTATCACTGCCTCTACGCCCTTCTCAGCAATCATCTGGGCGGCGGACGTACCGGCTCCGCCGGAAGCTATGGCGCTGGCGTTTTCTACCGATTCGAATTCCATCGTCTCCAGGTCGATTACGACAAAGTACTGACATCTACCGAAACGTGGGTCTATTTGAGCGCCAAGCCCCGGTTCGGCGGCTGATATGGCGATTTTCATTTATACCTCCGTATTATACTAATCTTTGCTTTCGAGTTCCTGAAGCCGGCGCTCGATATCTTCCATCTGCTGCTTCAGTATATCCGCCTGGTCTTTAAGCAATTCGCGTTCTTCTCCGGGAGTCGGAGCGGGTCCGTAGTAATCATCCCATAATCCTCCATAAGTCTGTCCCGGGGCTACATCTCCCCACAGTCCAGGATACCCGCACCGCGGTAGTCCGCCTCTGCCTCTGCCAACGTAAGGCCAGGGAGGAGAAGCGCCTCTGAAACCAAACCCGGCACCTCCTCTTCATCCGAACCCGAATCCTCTTCCATATCCATATACCATTTTTCACCTCCTCACAGCAACATCACTTAGTAGTATCTCGTCCCGCTTCTCCACGGTAACGTATAGGGTATTCCAAGCCTCGCAGCTCTCCTCAAACCCGGGGTATTGAATCCCGGCAGTCCGCCTCTACCCCAGCCGAAGAAAGGCCAGACGGGGAAAACGCCTCTGAAACCGGATCCGGCGCCTCCTGCACGTCCGAATCCGGGCCCGAGTCCTCTGCCAAATCCGAAACCCCGACCGAAACCAAAGCCAAATCCTCTTCCCGGCCCGATTCCTCGTCCGAAACCGAACCCTCTTCCGTATCCATACACCATGCTTTCACCTCCTTATAGTCCGGTATCGAAAGTTAATCAATGACTGATAAACTTATAGTGCGTTAACATATTTATTATTTCTAGGCTCTCCCTCCTCTTCTCCGTCTTCCCGGGGTAATGGGCTCGATTCTTGTTGTATCACACGTAGGGCATAGTCGAGGTGGCGCACTGGCCATCACTTCGAAAGGCACTTCCCATTCATGCCCGTTCATGCATTTGAACCAGCTCGAAGCCATCTCGAAGTTTCCGCCTTCTATTCTTATCGCTTTCCCGTTAAGCAAAGCTTCGGCTATTTTTTGCCTTCCGGAAGCCAAAACTCTTTGAAAGGTAGAGCGGGAAATGCTCATTCTCTCGGCACCCTGTTCTTGTTCCAGACCCTCGAGGTCTTTCAGGCGTATCGCTTCTACTTCTTCGAGAGACAAACGCACCTCTTCAAGCTTTCTCAACGGTACACCGGGTGGTTTGAAATAATTTACACCGGGTGCGAATTCTACCCGACGATATTTTACCGGTCTTGCCATACATATACATCCTGTATAATAATGAGCATATGTTCATTATTACGATATCATAGATATCGTGACTTTGCAATATATTGCCATAAGTGTTTCTTAATGATATGGTTCTGTTTGCATTTCGTTGTTTATTATTACCTCTCTTAAATCTCTCCCCCTCTCACTCAAAATAGTTATTCCATACTAAATCATGGTATTGAGTGAGAGGGGGATAAAGGCCTGCCTGCCGTACGCCTGCCCGCCGTCCACCTAAGGCGGACTATGGTAGGCGGGAGACTTCGGCAGGCGGGGGGTGAGTACATATATCAACCAAAACCGAATAAAACCTATTATATTTGTGTTTGACAGGCGTGTATTACTCCGCTACACTTTATATGAGAACACGTGAGAACTGACATCACTAAGAGTAGAGACTCAGTTTTTCATTTTCACCGGTCACCAGAAGACCAAATATCGTAATATTAACTCAATCCGGAGCTATTAACCGTAACGAGCTAATATACCAGAGACCGTTTTCTTAAAGTACCGGCAGGCAAGTATAAATCTGAAGGCAGGTAGAGTATGGAAGATAAGGTAATCGTTTTTGACCCGGCTTTGTGCACCGGTTGTATGCGTTGCATGACAACCTGCACCACATACAATATAGGAGCGACGAGTTTGGCCAAGTCCCGCATACATATCGTGAGACACGAAGGACATGCCATAACCAGAATAGACGAAGAAGACGACCTTATCTTCGAAGCATTAACCTGCCAGCAGTGTGACAAGCCATACTGTATGTATCTATGCCCCACGGGAGCACTAGAGAGAAACAGGGAAACGGGAGCTATGGTCATCAACTACGATAAGTGCATAGGCTGCCGGATGTGCATGGCTGCTTGTCCTTTCGGTGCTATTAGATATGATTCGGACAGGAAGCAGGTTATCAAGTGCGAACTCTGCGGCGGAGACCCGCAGTGTGTGAAGTTCTGCCCTACCGACGCTCTGCAGTTTCTGCCTAAAAGCGTAGCCAACACGCCCAAAATAGACTATCTTGCCAGGAAAATAGTCGAGCTCAGACCCGGGGCTACGGAAGAAATCAAAGCTGGAGATGAGAAAAATGTCAGTTCCTAAAGGATATGCGAAAAACGTAGCGATAATAGACCTCAGCAACCAGGAAGCACAGATAATACCCGTCGATAAATTCTGGAAAGATTATGGAATTGACCCGAGGCTCTGGATGGGCGGCGATGGTTTTATAACCAAGATTCTCTGGGAAGACATTCCTGCTGCCATAGACCCTCTCGGCCCGGAAAACGAAATTATCATAGCCACCGGTCCGTGGACGGCTACAGCCGCTCCGTGGGCAGGACGGGCAATGCTGGGAAACGTCGACCCTGAGACAGGTGGGTTCTCTTCAGGCTCTTTCGGATGGCACTACGCCACTGCTCTCAAATATGCCGGTTATAATATTGTGATTATAAGGGGTAAGGCTGAGAAGCCCGTTTACGTTTTCATCGACAATGATGAAATAACGTTCAGAGATGCCTCTCACCTCTGGGGTAAGGAGACCGGTGAAACGGTAAAATTGATAAGGAAAGAACTCGGAGAACGCTATGAGAGTGAAATCCGTGTTCTGAGCACCTCTATCGCCGGTGAAAACCTGGTAAAATATTCTCCTGCCTGTGCAGACGGTACTTCCTGTCCGGGCAGGACGGGAAGCGGTGCAATTATGGGCTCGAAGAACCTTAAGGCACTTGCTGTCAGGGGCACCGGTGAGATTCAACTGCATGACCCCCGCGGGCTGCTGGATATATCCTATTACATAACCAAAACACAGCTTCAAGAAGAACCGCTTCTCAGACTATGGGAAGACCAAGGAGCCACAACCAGTCTATTTACTGCCTACAATCTACCATTGAACGGCAAAATGCTGGTAGAGAACAGGGAGGCTGCCAACACTCCCCATCTCAAGAACGTGGGGTGCCTTAATTGCCCCAGTCCCTGCTACCATTGGATTCAGGTAAAAGACGGAAAATACAGCGGAGTAAGACAGCTGGGCGGACACATGACATTCGTTACCAATTGTCTGCGCAACCTTGAAATACAGGACTTCGGCGCCTGGATTTACTATGAAAGGCTGATGCAGGAGCTTGGAATGGACCCGGCATCCTTTTCACTGGCTTTTACCTGGGCAGTCGAATGCTTTGAACGGGGGATTCTGGACCTGAACGATACAGACGGCCTCACTCTCAAACTTGGTGACGAAGAACTGGTATGGGCAGTAGCCCGCAAAGTTGCTTCCCGTGAAGGAAACCTCGGCAACTTACTTGCCGATGGTGCCGCCGAAGCCAGCCGAAAAATCGGTAAAGGCTCAGAAGATATCTCTCCCCATGTCAAAGGTAAATCCTATTTACAGAAAGACCCCAGGGTACAGGCATTGATATGGTCACTGGGCATTCTGACAAATCCGCGAGGCGGTGATTGGAACCGCTGCCATAATGTATTTGAACTTGCCTTTATACCGGAGAAAAGAGATACGTATCCTGAGTTTACCGGGAAAAGCTGTATGGAGATGTATGAGAAGGCTGTTGCCGAACTGGACATGCCCGAAGAAATGAAGAAACAGATATTCGGCGACCCTCCTAAAGTAGATGTAGACTGGGTCAGGTCTACTGACGGAAAAGCCTTATTCACGATATACTCAGAACACAGCATGACAACAATCAACTCGCTGGTTACATGTATGTACAGCGGCGGTACCCACACATTCCTCGTTGGGACGGGACCGACCACCTGGGCAAAAGTCCTGCAAAAAATCACTGGCTGGGATGTCACATTCGAAGAGCTGATGGCCGTAGGAGAAAGGGTTTTCAATCTTCAGAGGCTTTTCAACTACAGGTTAAAGGGCTGGGACTATAGAAACGACGTCTGGGCTGACAAACGAGTCTATGAGCCTTCTGAAATGGGTGCGTTCCGGGGCAGGGAAGTACCCTGGGATGAAACACTTCAGGAGTATTATTCAATTCGCGGCTGGTCCAAAGAGGGTATTCCTACCATGACTAAAATAAAAGAACTTAAAATAGACGACATAGTCAAAGGACTTAAACTCCCGGAATAATTAATGACTTTTACACAGATTATTGATATCTCAAACAATATATAAATAGACAGAGCCGCAGCTAGGTATTGTTCTGTTTCGGTTGATATTTATACTCACCCCCTTAATCCCCCTCTCACGCAGCACCTTATTTTGCTATGCAAATATTCGAATGCGTGAAAGGGGGAGAGTATTTTAGAGAGGGGCTCCGCCCCCTCTCTTTTTTAACTCCCCTCTCCAACCAGGATAGCTTCTCACTCCATCTCGATGGTTCTGGTTGGAGAGGGGTTAGGGGTGAGGTAACAAAGTACCAACCAATATAAACGATGCCCTCAGGCAGGTCCGTGAAATCAGTATTATATTGTTCTTATTGTTAGTATATGCGATTAAAAACACGCCCCAAGCGTAAAAGTTGACAGCATAGACCAGAGTATGATATAATTCCAAAGACCCTGAAAAAATTTCGGGGTTTTTTGTTTTTCCAACCCTTTTATTATTCCGCCAAATATGTATAATAACAATGAGTTATCCAGAGAAGGGAGGCATTAAAATGCCATCATTG
>CAZCMK010000026.1:24247-26516 GCA_964499775.1 uncultured Dehalococcoidales bacterium
ATGTATAATAACAATGAGTTATCCAGAGAAGGGAGGCATTAAAATGCCATCATTGGAAGAATACAACCGTTTTGGAGAAGACCTTGAAAGAATCCTGCTGTTGCGTACATCGCCCATTGCCGCAAAGATGCTGGAAAAAGAAGAGGATATTCCGGAAGGGGCAATCAGGCCCAAGAAAGACCGCGGCTATCACCTCGCCCTGTGCCAGGTCTTTGCCATGTCACGCCGGAGAGGCGAGTCCATAGCCATGCTGAAGGAAGATAACTGGTGCTGGGCTCCTCTAATGGGTTTTGGACTGGTGGAAAACCCCAACGACCCGTTTATAGACGGCCATGCCTATTTTCCCTGTTTTGAGGTCGGCAAGTATGTGGGGATTGTATCAGCACCACTGAAAACGGCTAATTTCGAACCGGACGTGGTGCTTATATACTGCAACAACGTCCAGCTAAGAAACTTAATCTCAATAGTGAAATACCGGGAGAAATCGCTGGTAAAGTCCGAATTCGACCCTATCGATTCCTGTGTTTTCTCTATTGTCCCGGTAATGCAGACAGGTGAGTACCGGATAACCCTGCCCGACCCGGGTGAATCCGAACGTGCGATGGCTGATGAGGACGAGATTATTTTCTCAGTACCGAAAGATAAACTGGAGGGACTGGTTGAAGGCTTGAGAGAAACAGCTAGCAGGACTGGTGGCTCCATCAGGCAAAACAGAGACCTTATGCCGGATTTCCCCCGGCCTAAATTCTACATCGAGCTGTTTAAAAAGTGGGGGCTTGACACTGAAGAATAACTCCGGGAACTCGGTAATCCCTTTCACTTCTGCGGTTCCACGATTACCTTGATTGAGTCCCCGGCTTCGGCAACCAGGCGGAAACCCTCAGCGGTTTCCGCCATGGGCAGGCGGTGAGTAATCATAGGCTTGACTTTTATTGTCCCTGCACCGATAAGCTCCAGTGCCGCCTGGTAATCGGCGGGACTTGCCGCATAGGAAGTGGTAAGCGTTATATCATTACGCCAGAAAACATCGTTCACTGAAAATGGTATTTCCACACCCGGACCGGTAGGAGCAAAGAAGAGTATCTTTCCACTCCTCTCCACGGATTTCAGTGCCTGTCCGACAGCAGCCTCCGCTCCGGTGCACACTATTACTATATCAGCCGGAAGACCGTTATTTATCTGGCGAAGCCTCTCTGGAACATCTTCGGTGGCATCGATGGTATCATCGGCGCCGAATTTTCGTGCCGCCTCAAGGCGGTACTCACTTATATCGGTTGCTATAATCCTGCCCGCACCGAAGGCACGGGCAAGCTGTATATATATCAGCCCTGTAATACCACTGCCTATCACCAGCACGGTATCTCCCGGCTGCATATCTGTTTTCCGCAGACCGCGCAGCACGCAGGCAAGCGGTTCTATAACGGTGGCTTCTTCATAAGACATGGTATCCGGAAGCAAAAACACTCCACGGTCGACATTTATAACAGGCACCCTTAAATATTCGGCAAAGCCTCCGGGATAAAAATTAGTCTGACGCAGGGTATCGCATACGGTATGGTGACCGCTAAGGCAGTATTTACAGGTATTGCAGGGCACGTGATGGGCTACCGTTATTCTGTCTCCCTCATGGTAACGCTCTTCCCCCTTGCCCACCTCGACAACCTGCCCGCCGATCTCATGTCCCAGAACCAGCGGCGCCCTGTCGATACGGTACCACTCCATTACGTCGCTGCCGCAAATTCCGCAGGCTTCCACCCGGACAAGCAACTCACCGGGACCTGTGCTGGGCATAGGCATTTCTTCTATGCGTACGTCACTGTTGCTGTACCACCTGGCAACTCGCATACTACTTCTTAGCCTTTTTATTTTTCTCGGTATCGTATATCCCCTGCGCTTCGGCGGGAGTAGCCTTCTTATGAATTATAGCTCTCATCGCTTTTATCATCGCTATGGGGTATTCATTCTGCCATATATTCCTGCCGAGATTAATCCCGATAGCTCCTTTCTGCATACCGTCATAGACAAACTCGAATACCTCCATCTCGCTGTCGACCCTGGGCCCACCTGCAATAACCACCGGCACGGGACATCCTCTGGTTACACGGTCGAACTCCTCGCACCAGTAGGTCTTGACCACCCTGGCTCCAAGCTCGGCCGCAATCCGGCAGGCAAGACCTAGATAACGGGCATCGCGCTTTTCGAGTTCCTTTCCGACGGCGGTAACCGCCATTACCGGTATTCCGTACCTTTCACCTTCATTTACCAGCTT